>DAHUXU010000228.1 GCA_027307005.1 Gemmatimonadota bacterium | reverse complement strand
GCGGTCGGGATCGTAGACGCCGAGGGTCTTGGCCGTGAGCTTCGGCTTGCGGACGCGGACCGGCTTGTCGGGCGGGGTGGCAAGGATGGCGGCGGTGTCGAGCGGCGGCGTCCGGCGGGAACGGCCGGGCTTGCGCGCCGGCTCAGGGGCCGCGGGTGGGGCGGTCTTCCGGGCGCGGGGGCGCTGCTTCGGGGCGGGCTTCTTCTTGGGCATCAGCGGAAAGAATAATGATGGTGGTGCGGAGTGCGCGGAAGGTGCGGTTCGCTTGACTCTGCCGGTGTCCCCGGATAGCTTTTCGTGCTCCCAAGGGGCGTCTTGGGTGAGAAATATAGCGGGGGCGTAGCTCAGTTGGGAGAGCGCGTGAATGGCATTCACGAGGTCAGGGGTTCGATCCCCCTCGCCTCCATCCGCGGGTGAGCAGGGTCGCCCGGATGGTCACATCGCCCGTTGCGCGGGTCCCGACGCCGCGCTAGAATTGCAGCCCAGACGGTCGCGGGAATAGCTCAGTTGGTAGAGCACAACCTTGCCAAGGTTGGGGTCGCGGGTTCGAGTCCCGTTTCCCGCTCTCCACGATTCGTGCGATTCGATCACAGGGACATGCGGCGCCCAGCCGGTGTCCCTGTGTTGTTCCAGGGTGGTCGTGCGAGCCTCTGGGCCCGGGTGGCGAAACGGCAGACGCGAGGGACTTAAAATCCCTTTCCCCTAGCGGGGAGTGCGGGTTCGATTCCCGCCCCGGGCATTCCGTTAGCACGTCGCACCTCACGTCGCGACTCCGGACCGCCAGCGGAATCAGCGCGCTCGGCGATATCGACGCCGAGAACCTCTCGGACGCACCGGGTGAGGCGAGCTGCCTAACTGGCGCGTGATGGGCCGGTCGTGGCCGCGGCGGAGCGCGGCCACTGCGCACGTCTGGTGCCAATCGATGGACCGCCGACGCCAGTGCTCCCTCGGTGCGATGGCGCGGGCCCGCCGGTCATTAGCGGAGGTTGCCAGATGCCTTCGACGCGTGTGCCCGCTGGGTTGGTGTTGGCAACCCGAAGACGAATACCGCCTCCCCCAGTGAATAGCCGAGCTGGAAATTGCCACCGCACGCCACGCCGATCATCTCTTCACCGTGGAGCGCAAAACTCATCGGGGCAGCATTGCACCCGGCACCGGCGGCGAACTGCCAAAGCAGCTTCCCGGTATGCGCGTCGTAGGCATCGAAGTTTCCGTCTCCCTCGCCGGTGAAGACGAGCCCCCCGGCCGTCGCCAGTGAACCACCCATCATCGGCTGGTCCATCCGGTTCTGCCAGGCGATCTTGCCGGTTCTCAGGTTGAGCGCCGTGAACGTGCCGTTCTGTGAGGCACCGGGGGCAAGCTTGAACGCTGAACCGAGCCACAACCGATTCTTCGCGTAAGGCGCAGGGTGTGTCATGTAGAGCATCGGCTGGTTCAGGCCGGCCACGTAGGCATAGTCCAGCGATGGGTCGATGGATATCGGCGACCATTCCGTGCCTCCGTTAGCACCCGGCAGCATCAGCGTCCCCTCGGGCGTGGGGAGTGCGAACATGTTCTTCTGCGGCGTGAAATTCTGCGTCTTACGAATGAGCCGCCCCGTCTTCGCGTCGAGGACGTATGCCCAAGCGGTCTTGCCCGCTTGAACGACCACCTTGCGGCCGTCCAGCATGACGACTGCCGGTGGCGACGTCTCATCAAGATCCCACACGTCGTGCGGCACGACCTGGTAATACCAGCGCGTCTTCCCCGTCGACGCATCGATCGCGACGATGCAATCCGTGAACAGGTTGTCGCCCGGGCGTGCCGAGCCATCGAGATCGGGCGAGGGGTTGCCCACGGTCAAGAAGAGGAGATTGAGGTCTTTGTCGTACGCAGGTGTCATCCAAACGCCACCGCCACCCTGCTTCCACGCATCCGCATGCGTGGCGCTGTCAGCCTTTTCACGCGCGATGTCGCGGTGCAGATCGGCCTCTTCAGCTTTGGGCGCCCACACACCCCACCACCCGTTAGGCGCCACAGGGTCTTCACCCGGTGCGGGGATCGAATACCAACGCCACACGGGTTTGCCCGTGTCGATGTTCAGCGCATCGACATGTCCCCGAATGCCGTACTCACCGCCCGAGACTCCGACGACGACCGTCTGACCGACGATCAGCGGAGCCGGCGTGATGCTGTAGCCGGAATCGGCACTGGCGATCTGTGTATCCCAAACCTGTTGTCCAGTGTGCGCGTTGAGCGCGACAACGTGCCCGTCGAGGGTGCCGAAAAACACCTTGCCACCGGCGAGCGCGACGCCGCGGTTGTCTGGGCCGCAGCAGTACGAGCTCGATCCCAGCTTGTAGCTGAACCGCCAGATCTCGCGTCGCGTATCGAGGTTGTAGGCGATGACGGCCTCATCGTAGGGCGTTGTGACGTACATCGTGTCGCCGGCAACGATCGGCGTGTTTTCGAATGACCCAGGCCGCGTGCCTGTCTGAAACACCATGCGCGCGACGAGAGAGTGCACGTTCTGCGTGTTGATCTGCTTGAGGGTCGACCATCGCTGATTCCAGTCGGCGCCACCGTACGTAGTCCAGTTGGCTTGCGCATGGGCTGTCACCGCGCCGCCGAGTCCGCATGCCACGAACACGAGACAGCTGTACCACCTCATGGTCTGACGGCCATTTATTCTCGCCATACGTGCACCCCGGTTGATCGCCAGCGAGCTGCTGCGTTGCGCAATTCTTGTTTGCCATTCGAACAACTCGGGATAATTTTCTATCATCCGCTGCATTTCAATAGCACGTGTGTCCCACTCCGCTCGATGATCGGCTCAACATACGAACGCCGAGACCGGTTGATCGACGCGCTCGAGGCCGCCGCCGATTCGGCGTTCGCGGTGACGCCCGACTCGCGCATCGTTGGCTGGAACGCAGGATCGAAGGATCTCTTTGCGCATAGCGCGCCCGCCGTCCTCGGTCGCCGCCTCGCCGATGTGCTGCCGAGCGTAGACGGCGTCATGGTCCTCGACGAGTCGTATTGTCGCGATGCTGCGCGCCGCGGCGGCGTCCAGAACTTCGATCTCCACGTCGTGACGGGAACCGGATCCAAGCGGTGGGTGAACGTGTCGGTGTTGGTGTTCGATGTGCTTGACGCTGGGCCGCAGTGGATCGTGCACCTCGCGCACGACATCACGCAGCGGAAGCGGAAGGAAGAGGTGCTAGCCGACTTCGCCGAGAGGGCGCACGGAGTCATGCACAGGCTGAATGGCGTCGGGCCGGTCGCTTCGGCGTGCGCTCTGACGGCGCAGGAGCTGCGCATCCTGCACGCCCTCGCCGACGGCGATACGACGGCGCTCATCGCGCGGCGATTTGGCATCTCGGCCAACACGCTGCGTAATCACCTTTACCACATCAATCGGAAGCTCGGCACGCACGACCGGCTGCAGGCGGTGACGTTCGCGATGCGGCACAAGTTGGTGTGACGATGCGAGGCGCGCGCGCGCGTCACCTGAGCCGCCACGAAGTGCGCGTCGAACCGCCGTTCCGTCTCGACCTGACGGTGAGCGCACTCAGGCGCCTGCCGACGAACGTCGTCGACGTGCTGCTCCCCGACGGCGCCTATGCTCGTGCGCTGCGCGACGACCACGGATTGGTCGTGGTGCGCGCGAGCGTGGCTCGACCCGACGCCCTCGAGGTGACCGTCGATGGGCCGCGTGCCGCGAACGCTGCGGCAGTCGCAACGGTGCGCCGCGTACTCGGTGTCGAGCGCGACACGACCGGGTTCGAGCGCGCGGCCGCCGGCATGCCGTGGCTGCGTCCGCTGGTGCGCCGCATGCGCGGCCTTCGGCCGCCGCGTTACCCGACCTTGTGGGAGGCGTGCGTCAACGCGATCGCGTTTCAGCAATTGAGCGTGTTCGCGGCGAGCGCGATCGTGGCGCGACTCGTCACCGCACTCGGCACGCGCACGAAGATCGGTGAAGTTCCGCTGTGGACGTTTCCGGGCCCGGAGTCCTGGCTTGCCCAACGGACGCCCGCCTTGCGCGCGATGGGCCTAACGATGACGAAACTCGGCGCGTTGCGCCGCGCGGCCGAGGCGATCGCCAGCGGTGCTCTCGACGAGCGCACGCTCGAGGCCTTGCCGAGCGCCGACGCGGCGGCGCGCCTGCGCCGGATCAAAGGGATCGGCCCGTGGACCGCCGCGGTGATACTGTTGCGCGGTCTCGGCCGCCTCGACGTGTTTCCACCTGCCGACTCGAGCGTTGCGCATAATCTCGCGCGCGTGGCCGGTGACACGCGACCGGACATCGCGTCGGTGGTCCGAAAGCTCGAACCGCAACAGGGAATGCTCTACTTCTACCTGCTGCTGGCGCGTCTCGAGGTGCGGGGTGTGCTTCCAGTGGACGGGGCGCGGCGCTATCGCGCGCCGCTCGCCGGCGGGGTCGCCGAATAGGTTGGCGTCGTGGCGTACTGGCTCGGGACGCGCCACATGCTCGCGCCATACCAAGCGGCCCAAGCGACAATCCCTAGCGTCATCACCCACACCCACACCGGGATCGACGAGTGGGTTTCGGCGCGCTGCGGTTCGAACGGCTCCTCGGCGCTGAATGCGTTGACGCCGAGCTGGATCACGCCATGGCACACCGCATCGGGTACGAGTCCCGTCACCGTGACGCCGGGTCCATTGCGCACTTTGAACGGGACTTCCCGCACCGAGACCTTCCCCGTCCTGTCGGTGGCCCGGATCGTGAGCCGGTGCGGGCCGTCGGCGAGCGTGTTAGTGTCGAGCGTGATCGCTGTCGGGAGGTCCCTCTCGCTGAACGGATGCTCGCTCCCGTCGAGGTAGATCTGGACGCGAGCGCTCGGCGTTTCGTCGATGGGATCGTTAGTCATCGTTCAATACCTGATGCTTGGGATGCCGCCGATCGCGCTCGCCGGGGTGGATCAGCATCAGCGCCTCAGCGACGAAGCACCCGATAGTGATCGCGCTGGTGATCACGATGATGATAATGTTGCCGAGCCGGTGTGCCGCGAAGTTCTGCATCGTCTTGCGTTAGTGCGCCGTCTTGGCGCGTTCAGCGGCGACTTGCGCGGCGGTCGCGAGCGGCGCGTTGTTGCCCCACGATGTGCGCTCGTGATCGATGATCTCGGCGATCTCGTCATCGTGCAGGATCGCTGCGAAGCTCGGCATTTGTCCCGGATATGCAACCGTGCCGATCGTCTTGCCGTGCAGGCCCGCCAAGATGGTGTGGATCTGCTCGGTCGGATCTGTGGCCGTCTCCACGGGATCTCCCTTCAACGGCGGGAACACGCCAGGAACCCCCAGCCCGCTGGTTTGATGACACGAGGCGCAGTTGGCGGCGAAGAGCTTCTGCCCCGCCGCCGCATCGAACGTGCTCGTCGCGGCTGGCGCGGCGGCCCCTTGGACGGCCGCAGTCGGCGATGTGGGCGCCGCGGGTGGGTGATAGCCGGGGATCGCCGGCTGCTTGAGCGACAGCAGATAGGCAACCAACGCCTGCGCTTTCCGCGTGGGGATGACGACTCCGTGTTTCGGCGCGAAGGGCTTGGGCACTGGTACCGCTGTCACGCCGTCCGGAGCTCGCGGCACCACCAGGAAGAGAAAACTGAAGTCCGGCATGATCGACTCCGGCACCACGCTTCGCGGGTCGTACAGGTGCATGTACTGCCAGACCTCGCTCGGCTGCCGCACGCCGACGTTCGTGAGGTCCGGGCCATTTCGCTCCGAACCGAGCAGCTCCGGTGTCTGATACGCATAATCGCCCGGCGCAGACGGGCGGCCGAACACCGCGTCCTCCGCAAGAGGACGCACTTGCTGCGTGTGACAGTAGCTGCAGCCGTTGGCGACGTAAACGTCCCGTCCCTTGGCTTGAAGCGGCGTGAGCGGCACCACTCCTGGTCCCGGTGGCGTGCGAGAGAGCGCCGCACCTGGCAGCACGCCCATCAGTATCGCGAGCACCGCATAAACGAGCGTGGACCCGCCCGCGATGAGGATCAGCTTGCTCATGCCGCCTCTGCCGCCAAAGTCGCGCCGACGTCCGCGCGCTGCCGTGCATAGGTCATCTGCCACACGTTCCAAGCGAACACGAGGTGGCTCAGGAACATCAAACTCCCGCCGACGGCTCGCCACAACCAGAAGGGAGCCATGTCCGTGACTGACTCGATGAATGGGAGAGCGTGTATCCAGTCGAGACCTTGGACGGTCCCCCCGATCGACAGAGCGAGCACGTAGATCACGATGCCGACCGTCGCCATCCAGAAGTGGATGCCCATGAGCAGGCTGTCCGGGTTCTTCCCGGTGGCGCGCGGCAGGAGGGCATAAACTCCGCCCCAGATCACGAACGAGACGAAGCCGTACATCGTAAGGTGCGAGTGGCCGACGGTGTAGTTAGTCAGGTGCCAGATCTGCTGCGACGAGCGGAACGCCTCGAGGGTGCCCTGCGAGGATCCGATCAAGTACCCCAGCACGCCGATGAGCACAAACATCGCCGGTGAGCGAGCAAGGCGCTCGGGTTGGCCCCGCATCGTGAGCAGGAAGTTTGCGCTTCCGCCCCACACCGGCACGAGCATCGCCACCGAAAACACGATGGCTGTCGTCTGCAACCACCAGGGCAGAGGGCTGTACAGAAAGTGGTGGGACCCGATGATTGGATAGAAGATCAGGTTGGTCCAGAACGCGAACACGCCAAGCGCGTAAGAGTAAATCGGCCGGCTGAACAGTTTCGGGATCGCGTAGTAGAGGATACCGAGCGCCATTGGCGTGAACCAGAGACCGACGGCGTTGTGCATGAAGTAGCCGGAGACGGCGACCTGGCCGAGTCCGTACTGGTACCAGGGAAGGACGGCCACTATTGCGATTATGCACGTCCAGAGCACGGCGCCGATTGTGTACCAGTTCGAGAGGTAGATGTCCTCGGTGCTGCGTCGCGCGACGGTGGCGAGCAGGTTCCAGGCGGTGATGATGAGCGCGGCGAGAAACACCAACCGGATTGGCCACCACCACTCACGGTACTCGAGCGTGCCGTTGTTGATGCCCATTGCGAGCGTGATCGTACCCGCGATCGCCGCGACGTTGAACAGCGTCAGACCGGCCCACGCGAGAGCCGCGCTGTACAGCGCTGTGCGCGAGCTGCGGGCGGCGATGTAGTAGGCCAGGCCGACAAGCCCAATGCTCGCCCACGCGTAGAACGTGTCGTTGGTGTGAATTGGGCGGAGCCGCCCGAACGTTAGCCACGATGTGTGCGCCGCGAACTCCGGGTAGGCGAACTTGAAACTGAGCAGCACGCCGACGAACGTCGCGAAGACCAGCCACAGCGCGGCACATACGATATAGGCGCTCAGAACATCGCGTGCAGCATCGTGTCCAGAAGTGGAAATGTCCGATGGCATGCGGTGGTCCTGGGACGCGATGCTGCGTTCGTCAGGTACTTCCCGGAACGATGGTCCGGCTACGAGTAGAATGGACTGCGTCTGGCATCGACATGCAAGGCTCGCTTCACCTCGCTCGGGGCTCTCGCGACCGGCTCCCGCCC
>DAHUXU010000226.1 GCA_027307005.1 Gemmatimonadota bacterium | reverse complement strand
ATGCTCAATCGCCTGACGAGGTCCGTCAGACGCGCGCGATATCGGCGGAGGCACGCCCGACGGTATTCGCGCACCGCGTGTCGCGTCACCGCGGGTGTGACGTGCGGATTGCCGTCGCGATCTCCACCGATCCACGACCCGAACTCGAGTACGACCGGGATGTCGATCGGCGCGTCGGGGAATGCGGCCGCTGCCGCGTGCGCGAGCGCATCGTGCACGGCGCCGACGGCGTCGAACAACGTGTCATCGAAGAAATGAATGCCCCAGGCCACCTCGTGTGCGACGGTCGGGCGCTCGAGGCGCAGCTCGCCGGTCATCCAGAGCAGGTCGATCTCGTCGCGCAACGCGTCGATGCACCGCGCGCGCTCGGCGGCGGTCCACACACCGGCGTCGAGCTCGACGAGCGCCCGATAAATCGTGCGGTGCTTCTCGAGCACCGTCACGCGCTTCGCTTCCGTGGGGTGCGCCGTCATCGTCGGCGTCACGTGCAGCGACGCCACCAGATCGCGCACATCTGACGCGTGCACGCCGGCATCACGCCACCGCTCGAACACGTGCGCGAACGTGCCGGCCAGCCGCGTTGCACCCTCCTCGAGCTCGACCCGCCGCCGTGCGCGCATCGCATCGTGGAGCTCGGCGATACTCACCAGTTGGGCCCACGTGCCTAACGCCTGCAGCGAGCGGCCGATACTCGCCGGTGTCCCGCCGCGGTCGATGCGCGCGCCCCCGAGCGCCGCCGCCGCATCCGGCGCACGCGTGCCAACGACGTCCAGCAGCACCCCCACGAGCAGCGCCTCGGCATCGGACGCCGCCTTGGGCAGCTCCATCGCCGTGGCCCCCTCGGGAATCTCCGCACGGTGGACGAGACCGGCACGCGCCGGCGCGGTCATCATGCCACCCGGTCGAGCGGCGCGCCGCCGTCGAAGAACGCGGCGAGATTGTCCACGGCGCGGTTGCCCATCGCCACCCGTGTCTCGTCCGTGGCGCTGCCGAGGTGCGGGAGCAGCACGACGTTGTCCATGGCGAGCAGCTCGCGCGACACCGAGGGCTCGCGCTCGTACACGTCCAGTCCCGCGCCGGCGATTGTTCGCTCCTGCAACGCGCGAACGAGCGCCGCTTCATCCACCACATCGCCGCGCGAGGTGTTGATGAGGAACGCCCCCGGCCGCATCGCCGCCAACCGCTCGGCGTTCATCAGGTGCTTCGTGTCGGGCGTGGCCGGGCAATGGAGCGACACGAAGTCGCTCTCGTGGAGCACCTCTTCGATGGACCGACGACGCTCGGCGCCTAACGACGCGGCGTCGTCGCCGGGGGATGGATCGTGCCACAACACGCGCATGCGGAAACCGCCGCGCGCGCGGGCCGCCACCGCGCGGCCGATGCGCCCGAATCCGATGAGGCCGAGCGTCTTGCCGGCCACGCGGGTGCCCAACATTTGGGTCGGGCGCCAACCGGTCCACGCGCCCGCGCGTACGAGGCGCTCGCCCTCGCCGGTGCGCCGCGCCACCATGAGCAGCAGAGTGATCGCGAGATCCGCCGTGTCGTCGGTGAGCACGTCCGGCGTGTTGGTCACGATCACGCCGTTCCGGCGCGCGGCGGCCACGTCGATGTTGTTGTATCCGACGCCGAAGGTGGATACGATCCGCACGCGCCGCCCCGGCGTGCCAAACAGATCGGCCGTGATGCGGTCGGTCACCGTGGGCAGGAGCGCGTCGGCATCGCGCATCGCGCCGGCCAGCGCCGCGTCGTCGAGCGGCGCGTCGGCCGCGTTGAGCCGCGCGTCGAACAAGGAGCGCAGCCGCTGCTCGACCGGGGGCGGCAATCGGCGCGTGACGACCACCGTTGGGCGGGCGCTCATGCGTGCACCGCCATGGCTCCCGGGCCCTCGCGCGTGAGCGCCAGCGCCATCGCCGCGCCTAACTCAGCCGGACTCGGCGCGACCACGAGCCCCGAGGCACGCATGATCGCCGCCTTCTCGGCGGCGCTGTCGCCGAAGGCGCTGATGATGGCGCCGGCGTGTCCCATGCGCCGGCCGGCCGGCGCCGTGAGGCCTGCCACGTACCCGACCACCGGCTTCGACATGTGGTCGCGCACGAACAAGGACGCCTCGGCTTCCTGCGGGCCGCCGATCTCGCCGATCATCATCACGGCGTCGGTGTCGTCGTCCTCCTCGAACAGCGCCAGGATGTCGACGAAGGAGCTGCCGTTGATCGGATCGCCGCCGATCCCGACACTGGAGGTGACGCCGAGTCCGACTGCTTGCATCTGCGACGCGGCCTCGTAGCCTAACGTACCGGACCGGGACACGATGCCGATCCGCCCGCGCGTGTAGATGTGCCCGGGCATGATGCCGATCATCGCGCGCCCGGCGCTGATGACACCCGCGCAGTTCGGTCCGATGAGCACCGGTTTGCGCTCGCGCGGATATCGCCGCATGTAGCGTTTGACGCGGATCATGTCCTGCGCCGGGATGCCGTCAGTAATGCAGACGATGAGCCGGACGCCCGCGTCGGCGGCTTCCATGATCGCATCGGCGCAGAACGGAGCCGGCACGAAGATTCCGCTCGCCGTCGCGCCGGTGGCGCGCACCGCTGCTTTCACCGTGTCGAACACCGGGAGGCCGAGGTGCCGCGCGCCGCCCTTGCCCGGCGTCACACCGCCGACGAGCCGCGTGCCGTATGCGAGCGCTTCGCGCGCGTGGAACGTCGCCTTGTCGCCCGTAAAACCCTGGAAAATCACCGGTGTGGTTTCATCGATGAGGATGCTCATCAGGCTGCTCCCCTGGTTGCTCCGTTAGGCGCCTGGTCGTAGCTGCGCTCGAGCGCGAGCACCGCCTGGCGCGCCGCGTCCGCGAGGTCGTCCGCCGCGACGATGCGGAGACCGCTCTCGCGCAGAATCCGGCGCCCCTCCTCGACGTTCGTCCCGGCCAGCCGCGTGACGACCGGAACCGGCAGGCTCATCGACCCGGCCGCCTGAACGATACCCTGCGCGACCCAATCGCACCGGTTGATGCCGGCAAAGATGTTCACCAGCACCACCCGCACGCGCGGATCTGAGAGCACGAGTCGGAACGCCGCGGCCACGCGCTCCGGCGACGCGCCGCCGCCGATGTCGAGAAAGTTGGCCGGCTCGCCGCCCGCGTGCTTGATCATGTCCATCGTCGCCATCGCGAGGCCCGCACCGTTCACGATGCAGCCGATCGCGCCCTCCAGCGCGATGTAGCTCAGCCCGTATTTCGACGCCTCCGCGTCGCGCGGGTCCTCCTCGGCGTAGTCGCGCAGTTCGCTAACGTTGGGCCGGCGAAAGAGCGCGTTGTCGTCGAACGTCATCTTCGCATCCAGCGCCAGCACCTTGCCGGCGGCCGTCACCGCGAGCGGGTTGATCTCGACCATCGTTGCATCCAGGTCGCGAAACGCCTTGTATGCGCCCATGATCGCCTTCACCGCCTGGTGCACCTCGGACGGACGGACGCCGAGTCCGAAGGCCAGCTCGCGCGCCTGGAACGGCTGCATGCCGACGGCCGGCTCGATCACCTCGCGCATGATGGTGTCCGGACGGTCGCGCGCGATCTCCTCGATCTCGACGCCGCCTTCCGGCGCCGCGACGACGCACACGCGCTCTTCGCGCCGGTCGAGTACGAGGCCCAGGTAGATCTCGCGCGCGATGGCCACGGCTTCCTCGACGTACAACCGGTGCACCACCTTGCCGGCCGGTCCCGTCTGGTGCGTGACCAGCCGCTTGCCTAACAAGTCGCCGGCGGCCACGCGCACCTCGTGCTCGCTCTCGCAGACCTTCACGCCGCCGGCCCGGCCGCGCGCGCCCGAATGGATCTGCGCCTTCACCATCCACCGCGACCCGCCGATTTCCTCGGCGCGAAACCTGGCCTGCTCCGCGCTGTATGCCACGCCGCCGCGGGGGACGGGAACGCCGAAGTTGGCGAGGAGCTCCTTGGCCTGATATTCGTGAATGTCCATGGCGTATCCGAGCGAGTGAAGGGAGTGGAGCGCGGTACCGCTCGCGCGGACGCGCCAGACCATCAGCCGGGCACGCCGGCTGGCGCGCCATCGGTCGCCAGCGATGCGGCGAGCGCCACGATGTTCTGCGCCATACGGGCCGATGCCGCGTCGATCATCTTGCCGTCCAGTTGGGCGGCGCCGCGTCCGTGCGCTTCGGCCTCGACGATCGCGTCGAGGATGCGGCGCGCCCGGTCGACCTCGGCGTCCGACGGCGTGAAGATCGCGTTGGCCGCGCCGATCTGGGCGGGATGGATCGCCCATTTGCCCTCGCAGCCCAACGCAGCGGCGCGGCGTGCCGCGGCGGCGTATCCGTCGGCGTCCGCGAAGTCGCCGAACGGGCCGTCGATCGCGCGCACCCCGTGGGCGCGGCACGCGACCACCAGGCGCGAGATGCCGTAGTGCCATTGGTCGCCCGGATAGTCCGGCGTGAGGCCGCCGATGCTGGTCGTGCGCGCCCGCACGCTCGCGGCGTAGTCGGCAACGCCGAAGTGCATCGCTTCGAGGCGCGGGCTGGACGCCGCGATGGCCTCGACGTTGGACATGCCTAACGCAGTCTCGATGAGCACCTCGATGCCGATGCGGCGCGGGATGCGCACCGCGTGCTCGATCTGCGTGAGCAGCGCGTCGACGAGGTAGACGTCGGCCGGCACCCCCACTTTCGGCACGAGAATCGTGTCGATGCGGTGCCCCGCGCGCTCCACCACGTCGATGAGGTCGCGATACATGTAGTGCGTGTCGATGCCGTTGATGCGCACCGATACGGTCTTCCGATGCGCGCGCCAATCGATGCCGTTGAGGGCGGCGATCACGTTGTCCCGCGCGCGTTCCTTGTCGGGCGGCGCGACGGCGTCCTCGAGGACGAGGAAGACGTAGTCGGCCGGGCCCGCCGCGGCCTTCTCGAACAACTCGGGCCGCGAGCCCGGAACGGCCAGCTCGCTGCGCTGGAGGCGCACGCGCGCGGGGTCGGCGCGGGTGTGGCTCATCGCACCACCGCCATGCGCTCGCGTGACGGCGACGCGGCCCTGGTCTGCGCATCGGGCGAGCCGGCCCCGTCGCGCGGAGCCAGTGGCGCCGCCGTGGCGCGGAACCAGTCCTGTGCCGCGGCCACGCCGCTGCCGAACGTGATCGGGATGCCGACGTCGCGCAGGGCCAGCTCCACCCCGGCCAACGCGCCCAGCAGCATCAGCTCGTTGAGATCGCCCAGATGGCCGATGCGGAACAGCTTCCCCGCCATGCGGCTCAAGCCCGCGCCTAACGCAAGATCGTAGCGGCGGTACGCGACGTCGATCACCGCTGCGCCGTCGATGCCCGGCGGCACCATCACGGCGCTCACGGTGTCCGACGCCCACGTGGGTTCCGTGGCGCACAGCGACAGGCCCCAGGCGCGCACCGCCGCTCGGCAGCCCTCAGCCAGCCGGTGGTGCCGCGCATGGATCGCGTCGAGCCCCTCCTCGAAGATGATATCCAGCGACTCCCGAAGACCATACAGCAGCGGCACCGATGGCGTGTACGGGAAGTAGCCGCCCGCGTTGGCCGTCATCATGTCGCCCAGGTCGAAGAACACGCGCGCACACCGCGCCGATTCCCGCTTGGCCAGCGCCCGCCGGCTCATGCCTAACAGGCCCAACCCGGCCGGCAGCATGAAGCCCTTCTGCGATCCGGTGATCGCCGCGTCCACGCCCCACGCATCCATCTCGAACGGGAGACTCACCAGGCCGCTCACGGTGTCCACGTACAGCAGGGCCGGGTGATGCGCGGCATCGATCGCGCGGCGCACCGCGGCGATGTCGCTCGTGACGCCGGTCGCCGTCTCGTTGTGCACCACGAGCACCCCCTTGATCTCGTGGTTCGCATCGGCGCGCAGCGCATCCTCGATGCGCTGCGGATTCGCGCCCGTCCCCCACTCCTCGTCCTGTACATCGACCCGAAGGCCCAGTCGTTGGGCGCAGTCGATGAACAGGTGGCCGAACTGGCCGTATCGCGACGCCAGCACGCGATCGCCCGGTGACAGCGTGTTGGCGAGCGCGGCTTCCCACATGCCCGTACCGGTGGCCGGGAACACGAAACACTGGCCCTCTTCCGTGCGAAACACGCGCCGGAGGTCGGAGAGAATGGGCCGCGTGAGCGAGGGGAACGACGACGAACGGTGATCCTCCATCGCCCGATGCATCGCGCGGAGAATCCGGTCAGGCGTGTTCGTTGGTCCGGGGACGAACAAGGCGTTGCGTCCGGGCATGGGTCAGTCCTCGCGCTGAATGAGAAGAGATGACGAATCGCGCACCGACGATGCGTGCGCGCACTCGCGCGCCGCCCCCGAATACGCGATTATTGATGACGTGAAAACACCGCTCGAGCGCCCGCCCGTGGCCGACGTTCCGCGCGACGCGAAGAGCGCGCTCACCGCGCTGTATTGGGCCGCGGTGCACGCCGTGGCACCGGGCGCGTCGCTGCGCGCGGCCCTCGAGCGGGTACCCGTCCAGGAACGCGGACGACGTGTGTGGGTCATCGCCATCGGCAAAGCCGCGCACCCGATGGCCCAGACGGCGCTCGCCGTGCTCGCCGAATGGAACCGGACACCCGCGGGCGGCATCATCGTCGCGCCTAACGAAGAGGCGGCGCCGCATCCGGCCGTCGACGTCCGCGTGGGCGACCATCCGGTACCCGGCCCGCGTTCGCTCGAAGCGGCCGAGCGCATTGGACTCGTCGCCGGCCGCGTGCGCGAAGGCGACGAGGCGTGGGTTCTCCTCTCCGGCGGCGCCACGAGTCTCGCCGCTGCGCCCGAAGGCACCGTCAGACCAGACGAGCTCTTCCAGCTGTACGATCGGCTGTTGGGCTCCGGCCTCGACATCGCGCAGATGAATCTCATTCGCAAGCGCTTCTCCCGATGGGGCGCGGGGCGATTGGCCGTGGCACTCGCTCCCGCACGTGTTCGCAACTACATCGTGTCCGATGTGATCGGAGACGATTTGGCGGCGATCGGATCGGGACCCTGCGTGCCCGACCCGAGCACCGCCGCTCACATTCATCAGATGCTCGACAGCGCTGGGCTGTGGGACGAGCTCCCACCGTCCATGAAGCGCGGCGTCAGCGGCGCCGAGCGTGACCCATCGTTGGAGACACCGAAAGCCGGCGATGCAGCCTTTGCTCACGTCGAACGGCGCATCATCGCCAGCAATCGCGTCGCGCTCGAAGCGATCGAGGCACGCGCCCGAACATTCGGCTACGAGCCGCGCGTACTGAGCGCGGCGCTTGCCGGTGAAGCAGCCGTCGTCGGCCGCCGACTCATCGCGACGCTGGGAAGTTATTGCGACCAGGACGGGACGTCCCTATCCGGAAGAACGGGACGCACCTGTCTCATATGGGGGGGAGAAACGACCGTCACACTCGGCGCCGCACACGGTCGCGGCGGACGATGTCAGGAGCTGGCGTTGTCCGCCGCGCGCGAGCTCGCGCAAACAGCAGGACTGCCCTCGGCGGCGCTGCTCGCAGCGGGCACCGATGGTCGTGACGGTGACACCGACGCTGCGGGTGCGATCGTGACGCGCGAGACATGGCGCACGATTCAGCGCGCAGGCCGCGATCCGTCGCGCGATCTGGCGTCGCACGACTCGTATCCGTCGCTCGATGCCGCGGGCGCCCTGCTGCGCACCGATCTCACGGCGACGAACGTGATGGACGTCGTGATCGCTGTGTGCGGTCCGCCGGCGGACGAGAAGCGGGCGCGACTCACCCCGGCGGTTGCGTTAGAAGCGATTGCCGGTTCGCTGCGACGGCTCAAGGAATAGCCGGACCGTTCGCCCTATACATTTCGCCTATGGCCAATCCTGTATTCACGGTCGGGCTGGTGCAGCAGGCCGTCGCCGAGAGCGCCTCCGAAACGGTCGATGCTGCCGAACGAGGAATTCGCGAGGCCGCCGCGCGAGGGGCGCAGATCATCTGCCTCGAGGAGCTCTTCAACGCGCCGTACTTTTGCAAGGTGACGGACGCCGAGCGATTCGACCTCGCCGAGCCGATCCCTGGTCCGACCGTCCAGCGAATGCAGGGCGTGGCGCGCGAGTTAGGCATCGTGATCGTCGTGCCGCTCTTCGAGAAGCGCGGCCCCGGCCTCTATCACAACTCCGCGGCGGTGGTCGATGCAGACGGCACGCTCCTCGGCGTGTACCGCAAGATGCACATCCCGGATGACCCGCTCTATCACGAGAAGTACTACTTCACACCCGGCGAGATGTATCAGCACGACGAAGCGCGTCCGCCGTCGGGCTTTCAGGTATTCCGCACCAAGTTCGCGACGATCGGAGTGCTCATCTGTTGGGACCAGTGGTACCCGGAGGCCGCGCGCATCACGAGCCTCATGGGTGCGCAAATCCTTCTCTACCCGACGGCCATCGGCTGGCACCCGAAGGAAAAAGCCGAGTGGGGCGCGGCGCAGGCGGATGCGTGGCGGACGGCGCAGCGGGCCCACGCCATTGCGAACGGAGTCTACGTCGCGGCGGTGAATCGTGTCGGATTTGAAGCCGAGCCCGGAACCGACGGCCTCGAGTTCTTCGGTCATTCGTTCGTGTGCGACCCATTCGGCCAACTCATCGCCGAAGCGGGCACGGATCCGGCGATTCTGGTCGCCGAGTGCGATCCCAAGCGCATCGAATACACGAGGCGCAATTGGCCGTTCTTGCGCGATCGTCGCATTGACGCGTACGGAGGAATCCTGAAGAGATATTTGGACTAGTCAGGGAACCAGCGCCGGAGGCGGCCTGGGGGAAGCGGCGGTCAAGGCCCGCCTGCGGGAAGCGGGAAGGGGCTGGGAGTCAGTTCGCTCTCGCGTGCGACTTTCGCGGAGGCGTTGACTAAGGCGCTGCAACATGCGGCTAATCGAATCGATTTCCGCAAGGATAGTAGAGGCATCGGTTGGCTCGATGTACGTTAGGCGAGCCGCGATTTCAATTTGCGTACCGAGCTCGAACAGTGAACCGCGTGAAAGGCCGAGATAGCGAATGTACTGGGCGCGGTGGAAGAAG
>DAHUXU010000216.1 GCA_027307005.1 Gemmatimonadota bacterium | reverse complement strand
GGCCTCGTCCTGCCAAGCGCGACCTATGCCGACAGAATGCGCCGCGTCGCCTTCTTCCATCAGGTCACCGATCAGCTGCAGCAGGTGTCGGGCGTCCGGAGTGCGGCGGCGATGTCCGGCCTGCCTCCCCTGCGCCAGGTGAACGCGAACGACACGCGGTTCGAGGGCTACGTCGCCAAACCCGGCATCCCGCCGCAGAACGTCGACTACTACAACTGGGTCACGGCCAACTACATCGCGACCATGCGCATCCCGATGATCGAGGGTCGTGCGTTCGGTCCCATGGATGGCGCGACGTCGCCGCCCGTCGCTGTGGTGAATCAAACCCTCGCGCGACTCTTTTTCCCCGGACAGAGCGCCGTTGGGCACCGCATCCAGCCGAGCGCCATGGTGGACACGACGCAATGGTATACGATCGTCGGCGTCGCCAAGGACGTGAAACAGGGCGGTGTGGATGCAAAGACGGGCACGGAGCTCTACCTGCTCTACGACCAGGCGCCGAAGTACCTGGGCTTCGCACCGCGGTACAGGAACGGGGTGGTGCGTTCGACGCTCACGCCCGAAGCGCTCGCGCCGGCGATTCGGCGCATCGTGGGTGCGATCGATCCATCGCTTCCGATCGTCGGTCTCCGCACCATGGATGAGGTGTTTGCGAAAGCGCTCGCGCGGCCGCGGTTCATTGCCCTGCTGCTCGTGATCTTCGCCGTCGTGGCGCTGGCGCTGGCAGCGGTGGGGACGTACGGCGTGCTGGCGTACTCGGTCACCGAGCGCCGCCGCGAAATCGGCATACGCATGGCGCTCGGCGCGACCGAGGGCGGCGTCCTAACGCTGGTGCTGCGCCAGGGAATGCTGCTCGCCGGCATCGGCCTCGTGGTCGGGCTGGCGGGTGCGCTCGCGGTCACGCGCGTGGTGCGCTCGCTGCTGTTCGGCGTGCGGCCCACCGACCCGCTCACGTTCACGGCGGTTGGCCTGTTCATGCTGGGGGTGGCGCTCATCGCGTGCGTCGTGCCGGCGCGGCGCGCCACGCGCGTCGGCCCGTTGGTGGCGTTGCGGCTGGACTGACCGCGGCCAAGCGGCGTTTGCGTGCCGCGCCCGGACCGCATATCGTGAAGCTGCCGATTTTCACTACCATCACGACGGAGCTCGTCACATGCATCGCATCACCCTTGCCGCCGCAGTGGTTGCCGTCGCGTCACTCCCCCTCATGTCCCGGCCGCGCGTCGCGAGCGGTTCGGTGACCGATGCGCGTGCGATCTGGTCCGATGTGTCGGCGTACGTCACGCAGTCGGCGGAAGACATGTCGGACTCCGACTATGCGTTCCGCCCGACGCCCGAGGTGCGCACGTTCGGGCAGATCATCGCGCACATCGCCGGCTCGCAGCACCTCATGTGCGCCGCTGCGTTAGGCGAGCCGGGCGGCAGCGAGGACGACGTGGAGAAGAGCAAGACCACCAAGGCGGACATTCTGGCGGCGCTCAAGGCGTCCAACGAATACTGCGCGCGGGCGTATGCGCAGTCGGACGATCAGGTGTCGGGCTCGACGAAGTTGTTCGGCGAAGCGCATTCGCGCTTCTATGCCTTGATGCTCAACGCGACGCACGACAACGAGCATTACGGCAATATCGTGACGTACATGCGCATGCGCGGGATGGTCCCGCCGTCGAGCCGGCCGAGCCCGAAGAGCTGAGCGTCCGCGGCCCGCGCCGCCTAA
>DAHUXU010000036.1 GCA_027307005.1 Gemmatimonadota bacterium | reverse complement strand
GCGGGGCAGGCCGGCGAGGAAGAAGCGCGCATCTTCGACGCGCAGCTCTTCATCCTCGAGGACACGGAGCTCATCGGCCGCGTGGAGGGGCTGGTTCGGCAAAATCTGAGCGCCGAGTCGGCGTTCGAGATCACGATGCTGGAGTGGCGGCACCATTTCGCGCGGCACGCGTCGCCGATGATGCGGGAGCGCGTGGGCGACATCACCGACGTGCAGATCCGCGTGTTGTCGCTGCTGTTAGGCCTGCCCGATCACGACCCGGTGGACCTGCCCAAGGGCGCGAATGCGATCCTGGTGACGCATGATCTGACGCCGAGCCTGACGGTGCAGCTGGATCGGGACGCGATCGCGGCGATCGCGACCGACGCCGGCACGCACGTGTCGCACGTGGCGATCCTCGCCCGATCGTTAGGCATCCCGGCGGTGGTCGGCCTGCGCCACGCCACCCAGACGCTCGCGGGCGGCGAGCGCGCCATCCTCGACGGCGGCGCGGGCACGCTCGTGATCGAGCCCAGCGACGAGGAGATCTCGGCCTTCACCGAGCGCTCGCGCCGCGAGGTGGCGATGGCCGAGCAGCTCGCGGGGCTCTCGGGCGTCGAGCCCGTCACGCGCGATGGCATTCGCCTAACGCTGCGCGCGAACGTCGACCTGCCCGACGAAGCGTCGGCGGCCGTCACCAGCGGCGCCGACGGCGTCGGACTCATGCGCACCGAATTCCTCATGGTGGGCCGCACCACGCTGCCCGACGAGGAGGAACAGTACCGCGCCTATCGTCGCGTCGTGCAGGCGTTCGCGCACCATCCGGTCGTCATCCGGACGTTCGACATCGGGGGTGACAAACTCCCGGTCGGCGGATATCCCACCGAGGCAAATCCCTTCCTCGGCTGGCGCGCCATCCGGATGTGCCTCGACGAACAGGACATCTTCCTTGTCCAACTGCGCGCGCTCCTCCGGGCCGCCACGCACGGCGACCTGCGCATCATGCTGCCGCTCGTCGTGAGCGTCGACGAAGTACGTCGGACTCGCTCGCTCATCGAGCACGCGGCCGCCGAGCTCGCCCAACGCGGGGTTCCGTACCGCGACGATGTCCCGCTCGGCGTGATGGTCGAAACGCCCGCGGCGGCGATCGCAGCCGACACGTTCGTCGGCGACGCGTCGTTCTTCAGCATCGGGACCAACGACCTCACGCAGTACACGCTGGCCGTCGATCGCGGGAACGCGAACATCGCGAACCGCTTCACGCCACTGCATCCCGGCGTGCTGCGGTTGATTCATCGCACCGTGCGCGTTGGCGAGGAGCACGGCATCGATGTCACCGTGTGCGGCGAGATGGCATCGCAACCGCTCATGGCCTTCGCACTCATCGGACTCGGCGTGCGCCAGTTGAGCGTGGCGCCGCGCGCCGTGCCGCTCGTGAAACGCCTCGTGTGCGCGATCACCGTGGCCGATGCGGAGCACGCCGCGGCCGAGGCGCTCGCCGCGCGCACGGCGCAAGATGCCCAACGCATCCTCACGCACCATCTCACAGAGACGGCGGCGGCCGATCCATTCTTGCGCGATGGAAACGTTGCCTGACCGTGAACGGAAGCGCATCCGGCATCCACACTCGGACCAAGGCGCACACGCGTATTGAAGCGTCCGGCCTTGTCCGCCCTTATCCGGGTGTGTCCGCTCTATGGGTTGTCGGACCTGTCGTCTGTCGGTATCATTCGACCGTCATTTCACTCTCGATCAGACGCTGAGCCGCTTGCGACGGCTGCGCTGGAGATTCGCGTGCCCGAGCGCTTCCTTTTTACCTCGGAATCGGTAACCGAGGGTCATCCGGACAAGATTGCCGACCAGATCTCCGATGGAGTCCTGGACGCGATCCTCTCCGAAGACCCCGCTGCACGTGTCGCGTGCGAAACGCTCGTGACGACCGGTCTTGCCTGTGTGGCCGGCGAGATCACCACCTGCACGTACGTTTCGATCCCCGACATCGTCCGCTCGACCATCGCCGACATCGGCTACACCGATGCGACGTTCGGCTTCGACTACAAGACGTGCGCGGTGTTGAGCACCATCGATCGGCAGTCGCCGGACATCGCGATGGGCGTGGACACCGGCGGCGCGGGCGACCAGGGCATGATGTTCGGCTACGCGACCGACGAGACGCCCGAGCTCATGCCGATGCCGCTCCAGCTCGCGCATGCGCTCACGCGCGCGTTAGCCGAGCGTCGCAAGTGCGGCGACCTGCCGTGGCTCAGGCCCGACGGAAAAGCGCAGGTCACCGTCGAATACGAGCATGGACGTCCGGTGCGCATCCCGACGGTGGTCGTGTCGACGCAGCACGCCGACTCGATTTCGACCGAAGATCTGCGCACCGCGATCATCGCGAGCGTCATCGTGCCGGCGCTGCCGCCCGAGAGGTTCGACGCGCGGCGTGCGGCCATCCACGTCAACCCGACCGGACGATTCGTGGTCGGCGGTCCGCAGGGCGACGCCGGCCTAACGGGACGCAAGATCATCGTCGATACGTATGGCGGCGCAGCCCGCCACGGCGGCGGCGCGTTCAGCGGAAAGGATCCGTCCAAGGTCGATCGATGCGCGGCGTACGCGGCGCGCTGGGTGGCCAAGAACATCGTGGCCGCCGGACTCGCGCACCGCTGCGAGCTGCAGCTGGCCTACGCGATCGGCGTGCCCGATCCTGTGAGCGTGATGGTCGACACGTTCGGCACCGCGACCGTCGATGAGCACAAGATCGAGCGCGCCGTGCGGGAGGTCTTCGACCTCACGCCGCGGGGGATCATCGAAGCGCTGGGACTTCGCGCGCCGATCTATCAGCGCACGGCGTCGTACGGGCACTTCGGCCGCGAGGCGTACACGACACAGCGCCGCGGCCGCGACGTCACGTACTTTTCCTGGGAACGCACCGATCGCATCGAAGCCCTGGGCCGCGCGATCTGACGCTCGGCCGCTCCGCGCGGCACGGCAATCGCTGCGCTCTTCGGGTCGACGCGTCTCTTCACCTTTTTCCGAACCACGCATGGCCACCATCGCCAAGTCAGAATCCCGTTCTGCCTCGCACGACGTTCGAGATCTGAACCTCGCCGATCACGGGCGCCAGCGCGCCGAGTGGGCCGAGCGTTCGATGCAGGTGCTGCGGCAGATCCGGGAGCGGTTTGCGAAGGAGCGGCCGCTCGAGGGCAAGCGCGTGTCGGCGTGTCTGCACGTCACGAGCGAGACCGCGAACCTGATGATCACGCTCAAGGCCGGCGGTGCGGACATCGCACTGTGCGCGTCGAATCCGTTGTCGACGCAGGATGACATCGCCGCGCACCTGGTGCGCGATCACGGCATCAAGGTGTTCGCGATCAAGGGCGAGGACAACGACACGTACTACGAGCACATCCGGGCCGCGATCGCGCACGAGCCCGAGATCACGATGGACGACGGCGCCGACGTCGTCGGCGCGATCCACATGATTGCGTTAGGCAGGCTGGATGACCTGCCGGAATCCGTTCGGCGGTGGGTCGAAGGCCTGGATGGCGCGCGGCGCAAGGCCCTCGTGTCCCGTGTGTTAGGCAGCACGGAGGAAACCACCACCGGCGTCATCCGCCTCAAGGCGATGGCCAAGGACAAGGTGCTGCAGTTCCCGGTGATCTCGGTGAACGACTCGTTCACCAAGCATCTGTTCGACAATCGCTACGGCACCGGCCAGTCGACCGTCGATGGCATCATTCGCGCGACCAACCTGCTGCTCGCCGGCTCGACCTTCGTCGTCGCCGGGTACGGGTGGTGCGGGCGCGGCGTGGCCATGCGCGCGCGCGGCCAGGGCGCCAACGTCGTGGTGACCGAGATCGATCCGATCAAGGCGCTGGAAGCCATGATGGATGGATACCGCGTCATGACGATGGCCGAAGCGGCGCCGATCGGCGACATCTTCTGCACGCTCACCGGCAACACCAGCGTCATCCGCGCGGAGCATTTCACCGCGATGAAGGACGGGGCAGTGGTCTGCAATTCGGGCCACTTCAACGTGGAAGTGGACATCCCGGCGCTGGCCAAGCTGGCCGGGGGCAAGTCACGGGACGTGCGGCAGTTCGTCGAGGAATACGTGGTGCGCGGCAAGCGGATCTTTCTGCTGGGCGAGGGGCGCCTCATCAACCTCGCCGCAGCCGAGGGGCACCCGGCCAGCGTGATGGACATGAGCTTCGCGAACCAATCGCTGGCCGCGGAGTATCTGGTACAGAAGGGAGCGAGTCTGTCGCGCGACGTGCACCGCGTGCCGGAAGCCATCGATCGCGAGATCGCCCGGCTCAAACTCGCCGCGGTCGGCGCGAACATCGACGTGCTGACGGACGAGCAGAAGAAGTACCTGGCGTCGTGGGACATGGGTACGTGACGCCTCCAGGGAGGCACTCATGGTCGAAGTCAAGGTAGCCCGTCTCGGGCTCGATAGCGTGTCCAACTCGTACGTGGTCATTCTTCAGGAGAAGGAAGGCGAGCGGCTCCTGCCGATCTGGATCGGTCAACCGGAGGCGGAGTCGATCGTGATGGAAATGCAGAAGATCAAGCCGCCCCGACCGCTCACTCACGACCTGTGCAAACGGCTGATCCTCGGCATGGGCGCGTCGCTCCAGCGCGTGCAGATCACGAAGGTGCAGGAGAACACGTACTACGCGGAGCTGCATCTCCATCGCGGCGACGATGTGTTCCACATCGACGC
>DAHUXU010000177.1 GCA_027307005.1 Gemmatimonadota bacterium | reverse complement strand
AAGCGGTGAGCGTGGTGCCGGGCGTCAGCCGCGTCGATTCGAAGACGATTCGCGGTTCGTCGCAGATCGACGTGACCTTCACGCCCAACACGGACATGATCTACGCCCTGCAGCTCGTGCAGGCGCGCGTGAACGAAGCCCGGCAGCAGCTGCCGCCGGGCATTCAGATCGACGTGGCGCGGTTGACGCCATCGCTCTTTCCGATTCTGTCGTACAATCTCGAGGGCGGCGATCCGGCCACGTTGTACGACATCGCGCGGTACCAGATCAAGCCGCTGCTCTCGCGCATCCCGGGTGTCGGGCTGGTCGAGGTGCAGGGGAGCGATGTCCGGGAAATCGAAGTGGTGGCCGACCCCGAACGGCTGGCGTCGGCGGGCCTGTCGTACGATGACCTCGCGGCGGCGATCGACTCCGCGATCACGCCGCAGGCCGTCGGTCGCGTCGCACGCGACTACCGGCAGTATCTCATCGTCACCGACAACGAGGCGCACGACGTCGATGACGTGGCCAACGTGGTCGTGTCCGACGGATTGCGGGTGCGCGACCTCGCCACGGTCATGTTAGGCACGGAGGACCACGTGAGCGTCATCGCCGGCGATGGCCGTCCCGCGGCGCTGCTCAACGTGACCCGGCAGATCGGCGGCAACACGCTGCTCATCGCCGACAGCGTCGCGGCGATCGCCCGGCAGGTCCAGCGCACGCTGCCGCCGGGCGTCCGGCTCAAGCCGGTCTACGATCAGGCCTCGCTGGTGCGCGACGCGGTGCGGTCGGTGCGCGATGCGATGCTCGTCGGCGCCGTGCTCGCGGTGCTGATCCTGCTCGTGTTCCTCCGGCACGCGCGCATCACCGCGATCAGCGCGACGTCGATTCCGCTCACGCTCATGATCACCGTGGTCGTGATGCGGCTGCTCGGCCAGACGTTCAATCTGATGACGTTAGGCGCGATGGCCATCGCCATCGGCCTGGTGATCGACGACGCCGTCGTGATCACCGAGAACATCGCGCGGCACGTCCATCTCACGGCCGACCGGCACGCCGCGATCCGCGAGGCCGTGCGCGAGCTGGTGTGGCCGGTGACCTCGTCGACCATCACCACGGTGGTCGTGTTCCTGCCGCTCGGCTTGCTGCAAGGCGTGGTGGGACAGTTCTTCCACGCGCTGTCGATCACGCTGTCGATCGCGGTGTTGGTGTCCCTGCTGCTCGCGCTCACGATCATCCCGCTGCTGAGCGAGCAGTTCGTGACCGCGCACGACGTGGAAGGCGAAGGCGCGGACGACCGGGGACCGGGTGTGAGCGCCCGCATCGGACGGATGCTCGGACGCCTGACGAATGCGTACTCCCGCTCCCTCGACGCGGCGCTCCGGCATCCGCGCCGCACGGTGGTCATCGCCGCGCTGCTGGCCGCGGGCGGCGTGGTGGCCTACCAGTTCACCGGCACCGGGTTCCTGCCCGAGATGGACGAAGGGGCGTTCGTGCTCGACTATTTCACGCCGGGCGGCACGGCGCTCGCGGAGAGCGACCGCCAGGTTCGCATCGCCGAGAGCATCCTCGCCCGGACGCCCGAAATTTCCGGCACGTCGCGCCGGTTAGGCGCTGAGCTCGGCCTGTTCGCGACCCAGCAGAACAGCGGGGACATCGTGGCGCGCCTGGTGCCGCGATCGGAGCGCGACCGCAGCGTGGACGAGGTGATCGACGATGTGCGGCCCAAGATCCAGGCCGCTGCCCCGCGGCTGCACATCGAGTTCGTGCAGATTCTCTCCGACGTCATCAACGACCTCGCCGGTGCGGCGCGGCCGATCGAGATCAAACTGTTCGGCGCGCAGCTCGACGCGCTCGAGCGCTACGCCAAGACGCTGGCCGAGCCGATGTCGAAGGTGGATGGGATCGAGGACCTGTACGATGGCGTGAGCGAGCCGGCCGCCGAGATGCTGCTGCGGGTGGACGGCGCCGAGGCGGCGCGGGTGGGCCTCACGCCGGCGCAGGTCGGAAGCGCGGTGAGCGCGTCTCTGTTAGGCGTGGAGGCCGGCCAGGTGCACGCGGGCGACCGCCCCATCGGCGTGCGCGTGCGCGCCCCGGACTCCGTGCGGTACGACCCGCTGCGCTTGGGCTCGCTGCCCGTCATGACCGGCGCGACCGGCCGCGCCATCGTCCCCTTGTCGAGTCTCGCCTCGGTGCACGCGGTGGACTCGCGGGCCGAGCTGGATCGCGAGAACCAGCAGCAGATGCTCGACATGACCGCCGACGTCAGCAACCGCTCGCTCGGCGACGTGATCAAAGACGTGAAAGCGGTGCTCGCGGCCCACCCGCCGCCGGCCGGCATCCGCGTCGAGCTCGCCGGGCAGTACGCGAGCCAGCAGGAAGCGTTCCGCGCGCTCCTGCTCGTGTTAGGCCTGGCCGGTGTCAGCGTGGTCGCCGTGATGGTGATTCAATTCGAGTCGTTCATCGAGCCGCTCATCATCGCGCTGGCGGCGCCGGTATCGTTCGTCGGCGCGGTGCTGCTGCTCCTCATCACCGGCACGCCGCTCAACGTGTCGTCGTTCATGGGGCTGATCCTGCTCGTGGGACTGATCGTGAAGAACGGCATCATTCTGCTCGACTTCACGCGGTACCGGATGCGGCACGAGGGCATGGCGCTCGACGCGGCGCTGCGCGACGCGGCGCGGGTGCGTCTGCGGCCGATTCTCATGACCACGCTCTGTACGCTGTTCGGGCTTCTCCCTCTGGCGTTAGGCCTGGGCCCCGGCAGCGAACTGCAGCGCCCGCTGGCGCTGGCCGTGATCGGAGGCCTGGCCCTGTCGACGCCGATCACCCTGTACGTGGTGCCGTCGTTAGTCATGGCGATCCGCGCCCGGCGCCGCTCGGCGGCGGCCGCGTAGGCCGGCTCCGACATTCCCGATCGCGACGACGCCAACGGACTTGCGGGCCTACCTCGTGTCGCGATGCTCGGCGTTCGGCGCGGATTTCTTGCGCATCTTCGATTCGATCGTGCGACGCCAGATCCAGAGCCCGGCCACGACCAGCACGACGAAGATGGCGAGCGCCCAGCTCGCGTCGCCAACGATGCTCTGGAGCCGCTCCAGGTTGCGCCCGAACAGATAGCCGATGAGGCCGAACGCGGCCGCCCACACAATGCCGCCGCTCGCGTTGTACATCGTGAAGCGCCCGTAAGGCATGCAGCCCACGCCGGCGAAGAGGGCGGCCCAGGTGCGCAACAGCGCGATGAACCGGCCGAAGAAGACCGTCTTCGCGCCGTGTCGCTCGAAGAAGCGCTTGACGTGCTCGAGCTTCGCGTCGTTCACGCGGAAGAACCGGCCGTACCGGCGCACGAACGCGATGCCGCCGCGCCGGCCGATCCAGTAACCTGCGGCGTCGCCGAGTATCGCCGCCGCCGCGGCGACGGCGATGACCAACGCAAACTCCATGTGGCCGCGCGCGGCGAGCGCGGCCGCCGCCACGAGCGCGGTTTCGCCCGGCACGGGCATGCCGAGGCTCTCCAGGCCGACCACGAGAAACAGGAGGCCGTAGCCGTACGTCCGAAAGAGCTGGAGAAAATTCTCGTGGAGCATCCGTGAGGCCGATGTCAGAGCACGCGCCAGAGTGCCGGCGCGACGTCGAACGAGAACGTCCACCGGCCCGCCCCGCGCCGCAGCCCTCGCGCGACATCGAACCGGGCGAGGTCGAACAGCACCAGGAGCCCCGCGCCGATCGATGGATACCATCCGCGCGCTGCGCCGGCGAAGGGCGCGCCGTCCGTCACGTACACCGTGTGGACGTACGGCGCGAGCGTGGCCGAGGCCGGCGCGCGACCGAACGCGCCCAGCGAGATCGCCGGAAACGGGATCGGCATGCGCCACTCGGCGTGCCCGGTTAGGCCGACCCGGGCCGCGAATTGGTGGAAGTCGTAGCCCGGTCCGCTCACCGGTCCGCCGAGAAAGACGTATTCCTGCGCCGGCACATCGGACGAGGCGCGCACGCCGGCCGCCGTCGCATCGAGCACCAGGGCGTCGCCGCCGACTTTCCGTTGGGCATGCGCCTCGAGCGC
>DAHUXU010000160.1 GCA_027307005.1 Gemmatimonadota bacterium | reverse complement strand
CGCTGTGTCCGGCTCTGTCCGCCTTTCCGCAGTCAGGTCCGGTTCTGTCCGCGCTGTGTCCGGCTCTGTCCGCCTTTCCACATTCAGGTCCGGCACTGTCCGACTGTGTCTGGCTCTGTCCGCCTTTCCGCAGTAAGGTCCGGCTCTGTCCGACTGTGTCCGACTCTGTCCGCCTGTAGTCGCTGCTCCCACACGGCGCGGAGGAGCGCGATCGCGCCTTCCGGACATTTCTCCACGCAGATTCCGCAGCGCGTACACCGATCGGGGTCGAGGTGCAGCTGTTTGGGCGGACCGGGCTGCATCTGAAATGCACCTTCCGGGCAGGCGCTGACGCAGCGGCCACACGATGTGCACTGCTCGTCGACCACCGGAAGGACGCTGCAATCGAAGCAGCGCGTGGCCTCCCGCTGCATCTCGGCGTCGGGGCGGGCCGCGGATGCGGAGAACGGGTCGGCGGCCGGCGGTGCGTGCGCGCCGGCGTCGAGCGGAGGGGTCGCGAGCGCCGTTGCCGCGCGAGCGTCGGTCCAGTCGTCCGCCTCGACCCACGCGGAGGCGATCGACACCTGCACCACGCGCCCCGTGAGCGCGCCGTGGATGCTCCACGCGGCGCGCTTGCCGTCGGCCGTCGCGTGCGCAATGGAGCGGTGACCGAACGCGCAGGCGCCACCCGCCCACACGCCGAGCATCGACGTCTCCAGCGACAGCGGATCAACGACGATGTATCCGTCGCCGTCGAGCGCCACGTCCGGCGCAAAGCGCGCCGCATCGGGCGCGCGCGGAGCGGCCGTCACGATCGTGTCGCACACGAGCACCTTCGCGGTGCGGTCCGTTGGGCGAACGATCTCGATGCCGTTCAGCATCCCGCTCTCGTCGGCACGCCAATGACCGGCCGTCCACCCGCCGTGCACCACGATGCCTTCACCGACTGCGGCGGCGATCCACGCCGGCGGGATGTCCGAATCTTCCAGGGCGCGCTCGAGCACCAGCTGCACGACCGGCAGCGCGCGCTCGTCGCGCGCGGCGCGGCGGACGATGGCGCGGGCCGTGTCCACTGCCAGATCGCCGTCGCCCGCGATGACGACGGTCCCCTCGAGCGGCACGTCGCTGCCTAACACAGCCATCGCGTCCATCACCTGGGGGTGATCGGGTTGGGCGCCGAACAGCGGGTAGCGCGGGGACGAAGCGCCGATCGCGAGAAACACCGCGTCGAATTCGCCGGCGAGCAGGGCGCGCACATCGGCGGCGCCTTGAATGCGGTAGCGCGACTGCAGCTCGAGGCCGCCCATTGCGAGCACGGCGGCGCACTCGGCGCGCGCGCTGGCGACCGGGAACCGGAAGGCAGGCAAGGCAGCCGTGAGCAGGCCGCCCGGCTCGTCCGCCGTGTCGAACAACATGACGCGGTGGCCGAGCAGCACGAGGTCGTGTGCGCACGCGAGTCCCGCCGCGCCGGCGCCGATGACCGCAACGCGCGTGTCGGCGCGCGCTCCGCGAAGCGCCATGTCCGGCGTAAGGCCGACGAGTCCGGCGACGGATCGCGCGTCGTGCGGGCTCGTGCACGGGCCGTCGGGCACGACGAGGCGCGGCGGCTCCAGTCCGGCAGCATGTGCCTCGAGCGTCGCGATATCGACGGGAGCGCCGAAGTGACGGCGACGGCACGCGCGCTCGCACGGCGCATGACATCCATGTCCGCACGTGCTGGCGAGCGGATTCACCGCGCGCACGATGCGCCACGCGGATGCTCTGTCGCCGCGCGCGAGCGCCGCGGTGAGCGCCGGAACGTCGACGCCGAGCGGGCACCCGGAACCGTGGGCGCACGGAACGAGAGCGCCGAGCGAGGCCGGCGCGAGCGGAAGAGGATAGCTTTTCGCTTGAACGGTCACTGTGCCGCGGTTATGTTCGAGCGATTGAGGCTAAGTTGACGCGCGGGTGCGACTTATATTTGGTCGACGGGCCGTGTTGCAACGGAAGGACGGTCAGGGCACCCCTAGGGTTACCGCGTTGCGGCCCCTTGCGTCCGAGGGGTGACACGCACGCGATCTTGCCGCGCCGCGTGAAGAGGCGGCCGCGCGCGGCGCGTGACGCACGAAGCCGGTCTGGCCCACATCCAACGATCAGGTCATGAACACTTTCGACGCGCTGTCGGACAGGATTGCCCAACGCCGGGTCACGTGCGGAGTCGTCGGGCTGGGCTACGTCGGTCTGCCGCTGGCGATCGAGATGGGGCACGCCGGACTGCGCGTGATCGGATTCGAGAAATCTGAACGCGTGGTGGACCTGGTGAACGGGGGCGGCAGCCACATCAAGGATGTGTCGGCGCAGGACGTGGCGGCGCTGCGCAAGGCGGGACAGCTGGAAGCGACCCTCGACATGTCGCGGCTGGCCGAGTGCGACGTGATTTCGATCTGCGTGCCGACTTCGTTAGGCAAGACCAAGGACCCCGACATGTCGTTCGTGGTCACGGCCACGGAGTCGGTCGCCGAGGCGCTGCGCCCGGGCCAACTGATCGTGCTCGAGTCGACCACCTATCCCGGGACGACGCGCGAACTGCTGCTGCCGACCTTCGAGAAGCGCGGCTTCCAGGTGGGCGACGACTTCTTCCTCTGCTTCTCGCCCGAGCGCGTGGACCCGGGCAATCCGACCTGGCACACCAAGAACACGCCCAAGGTGCTGGGCGGCATCACCGACCGCTGCACGAAGTTAGGCGAACAGGTGTACGAGCTGTTCATCGACGACGTCGTCCCGGTGAGCTCGCCCGAAGCGGCCGAGCTCACCAAGCTGCTCGAGAACACGTTCCGCATGATCAACATCGGCCTCGTGAACGAGATGGCCGTGATCTGCGACAAGTTGGGCGTGAGCGTGTGGGAAGTGATCGATGCGGCCGCGACGAAACCGTTCGGTTTCATGAAGTTTTCGCCCGGCCCGGGACTCGGCGGCCACTGCATTCCGCTCGACCCGCACTATCTCGCGTGGAAGATGCGCACGCTGCACTACAAGACGCGCATGATCGAGCTCGCCGGCGAGATCAACACGGAGATGCCGGCGTTCTGGGTCGGGAAGGTGGCGGACGCGCTCAACGACGCCGGCAAGCCCATGCGCGGTTCGCGCGTTCTCGTGTTAGGCGTGGCGTACAAGAAGGACATCGACGACCTGCGCGAATCGCCGGCGCTCGAGATCCTCGACCTGCTGAGCAAGAAGGGCGCGGACGCGCGGTATCACGACCCGTACGTCCCCGAGATCGTGGACGACGGGCACACGCCGGGCGGCGCCGTTGGGCGCTCGGTGCCGCTCGATGACGAAACGCTCCGCGGCGCCGATGCCGTCATCATCGTCACCGATCACAGCGCCATCGACTACGGACGCGTGAAGCAGTTCGCATCCATCGTCATCGATTCGCGCAACGCGCTGTCGCGCTCGGCGGTGCATCCACCGGAGCCCGCGGCTGCGGCCATCTGAGAGCAGCCACGACATGAGCATCGAGCGCAGCGGCACGCGGTTTCGGATCGGCCTCGTCGGATGCGGCCACATCAGCGAGCGGCACTTCGATGCGATCGCGCGCACGCCGGCGATGCAGCTGGTCGCGGTGTGCGACGACGTCGAAGAGCGCGCGCGACAAGCGGGCGAGAAGATGAGCGTGCCGTTCTACACGAATTTCGCGCAGATGCTCGACGAGCGCGCGTGCGAGGTCGTGGCCATCTGCACGCCGAGCGGGCTGCATCCGCGGCACGGCATCATGGCGGCGGAGAAGGGCGCGCACGTGATCTGCGAGAAGCCGATGGCGA
>DAHUXU010000149.1 GCA_027307005.1 Gemmatimonadota bacterium | reverse complement strand
CCAATCGGGTGGCCGCCCGGGCCGCGCGCGAAGATCGCGAGCGCGAACACCGCCGCGATGATCACCGCGCCTAACGTGAGCACCGGCGGGTTGAAATGGCCGATCTGGTAGCCGAACACGCCAATCGGCAGCACGAACGCGAGCGGAACACCCACCACCTCCATCGGTTCGTACGACCCGGCGCGCGCCACCTGATAGTACTCGGCGGTGGCGAGGGCGCCGGCCACGGCGAGGAGCGATGCGAGCACGAATCCGCCGGCCCAGATGATCGCGAGCACCACGGGGATGGCGACGACCGCGAACACCACGCGGGCCGTCAGATTCGAGACCGCCACGTTCTGTCAGGCCGTGACGCGGCCGAATCGCCGGTCCCGGTTCTGGTACGCCATGATCGCTTCGTACAGGTGGCGCCGCGAGAAGTCAGGCCACAACACCGGCGACATGTACAGCTCCGCGTACGCGCACTGCCACAGGAGAAAGTTCGAGATCCGCTGTTCGCCCGACGTGCGGATGAGCAAGTCGGGATCCGGGCAGTCGCTCGTGTACAGGCGGCTGCGCAGCGCCTCTTCGTCCACGGCCTCGAGGTCGAGCCGCCCGTCGCGCACGTCGCGCGCAATGAGCCTGGCGGCGCGCACGAGCTCGGCCCGGCTACCGTACGAGATGAAGAGATTGAGCGTGAGGCGCGAGTTGTCCGCCGTCAACGCCACGAGCTGTTCGGCGGCGCTGGCCGCGCTCGGCGTTAGGCGGGAGAGGTCGCCTAACACACGGACGCGCACGCCCTGCTCGTTCAGTTCTTTGGCTTCGCGGGCGATGTATTCCTGGAGCAGCGACATCAGCGCCTTGATCTCGGCCGGCGGGCGCTGCCAGTTCTCCTGCGAGAACGCGAACAGCGACAGCACCTCGACGGCCGCCGCCAGCGAGCCCTCGACCACCGCCCGCACCGATTTCATCCCCGACCTGTGGCCTAACGGACGCGGCAGGTTGCGCTCGCGCGCCCACCGCCCGTTGCCGTCCATGATGATCGCGACGTGCCGCGGCACCTGGCCGTTCACGCGGATCTGCGCCAGCAGATCGTCCGCTTTCATCGCACCCGCGCGCCCAGCGATGCCACGGCCGTCAGACCTCCATGATCTCGGCTTCTTTCACCTTGAGCAGTTCTTCCAGCTTCGCCATGTGATCGTCGTGCAGCTTCTGGAGATCCTTGTCCGCGTGCTTCTTGTCGTCCTCCGACACTCCGTCGAGCTTCTTCGTCTGCGCGCGTGCGTGCGTGCGCGCGTGCCGGATCGCGATGCGCCCTTCTTCGGCGAGCTTGTGCACGACCTTCACCAGCTCCTTGCGCCGCTCCTCGTTGAGCGCCGGCAACGGCACGCGGATCACGCCGGTCTGCGTCGCCGGATTCAAGCCGAGGTCCGAGTCGCGGATCGCCTTCTCGATGGCCGACGTCAGACCTTTGTCCCACGGTGTCACCGTGAGCAACCGTGGTTCGGGCGCCGACACGTTGGCCACCTGCGTGATCGGCATCTGTTGTCCGTACGCTTCCACGCGCACGGTGTCGAGCAACGACACGGTCGCCTTGCCGCTGCGGATGGACCCGAACTCGCGCTTCGAGTTCTCGAGCACCTTGTCCATGCCCGCGCGCGTGTCTTTCAGGATTTGCGCAATGGAGCTCATTGGACGATGGTCCCGACACGCGCGCCGCACACTGCATCCGCGACGGCGCCCCGGCGTTGAATGTTGAGCACGATGAGCGGCAGATGGTTCTCCGAGCACAGCGTGATCGCGGTCTGATCCATCACGCCCAGATTCTGGACGATGACATCGCGATAACTCAGCTTCTCGTACAGCGTCGCTGCGCGGTCCTTCTTCGGATCGGCCGTGTAGATGCCATCGACGCTCGTTGCTTTGATGATGACGTCGGCCTTCATCTGAATGGCGCGCAGCGCCGCGGCGGTGTCAGTGGAAAAATACGGGTTGCCCGTGCCGCCCGCAAAGATGACGGTCCTGCCCTTCTCGAAGTGGCGCAGCGCGCGCCGACGGATGTACGGCTCGGCAACTTCTTCCATGCGAATCGCCGTCATCACGCGCGTCACCACGCTTTTCTTCTCGAGCACATCCTGCATCGCGAGCGCGTTGATCACGGTGCCGAGCATACCCATGTAGTCGGCGCCGACCCGATCCATGCCCATCTTCGAGAGCTGCGCCCCGCGGACGATGTTGCCGCCGCCGATCACGAGTCCGACGTTCACGCCCATGGCAACGACCGCTTTGACTTCGTCCGCCAACCGGTCGAGCACATCGAAATCGAATCCGATGCCCCGCTCTCCGGCGAGTGCTTCACCGGAGAGCTTGAGCAGGATTTTGGAGTAGCACGGTTTCGCGGTCGTCACCGCGCGCTACTCCTGGCCCATCTGGAAGCGCGCAAAGCGGCGCACGACGATGTTTTCGCCCATCTTCGCCGACACCTCCTTCACGAGATCGCCGATCGTCTTCTTGGGGTCGCGGATCCACTCCTGCGACATGAGGACGACCTGCTTGTAGTACGCCTCGACCTTGCCATCCACGATCTTGCCGATCAAGTGCTCGGGCTTGCCGCTCTCGCGCACTTGCTGTTCGTAGATCCGTCGCTCTTTCTCGATCGCCTCGGCCGGAACACCGCTCTTGGCGACGGAAACCGGTGCCGCGCTGGCGATGTGCAACGCGAGCTCTTTCACGAGCTCCTTGAACTCGGGATTTCGCGCGACGAAGTCCGTCTCGCAATTCACTTCGACGAGTACGCCGACCTTGCCGTTGTGGTGGATGTAGCTGCCGATCTGTCCTTCCGTCGCGGCGCGTCCGGCACGCTTTTCGGCTTTGGCGATGCCCTTGGCGCGCAAGAACTCGGCGGCCTTGTCCATGTTGCCGGCGTTTTCCTCGAGGGCTTTCTTGCAATCCATCATGCCCGCGCCGGTGCGCTGGCGGAGCTCCTGGACGTCCTTGGCCGTGAATGAAGTCGTCGTCATGAGTCAGTTCCTTCGAGCAAGTGATTCGCTGTCGTAAAAACGCCGCCGGCACCGGGCCGGCGGCGTATGAATTCTATCACGCCGTCTATCGACAGCGTTGGCCGAGTGGCCGGCTCGTCACTCGGGTTGCTCCTCGGCGCCCTCGCCAGCGTCTTCGGGCGGCTCGGCGGCTTCGCCCGGTGCTTCCTCGCCGCCAGTCTTGAGTCGGGCGGCGATTGCTTCAGGCTTGGCCCGGCGACGACGCGTGCGACGGCGACGGCGGCGCTCGCCTTCATCGGCGGGCTCGGATCCGCGATCGCTGCTGTACGTGGTCATGCCGCCTTCGGTCTCCTCCTCTGCCTCTTGACGTTTCGGCGCCTCGCGCCTGGCTTCGGCGATGGAATCGGCCACGGCCTGGGTGATGAGCTCGACCGAGCGAATTGCGTCGTCGTTGCCGGCGATGGGCACGGAGATGAGATCGGGGTCGGCGTTCGTGTCGACGATCGCGATGAGCGGAATGCCGAGTTTGTTCGCTTCGGTGACCGCGATGCGCTCTTTCTTGGAATCGATCACGAAGATGAGACCGGGCAGGCGCTTCATTTTCTTGATGCCCGCCAGGTATTTGTTCAGCTTGTCGCGCTCACGAGACATCATGAGCTGCTCTTTCTTCGTGTAGTCCTGGAACGCGCCGCCTTCTTCGGTGCCGGCTTCGAGGTCTTCGAGGCGCTTGATCTGGCGCTTCACCGTCTGGAAATTGGTGAGCAGTCCGCCTAACCAGCGTTCGGTGACGTACATCGCGCCGCAGCGCTCGGCCTCGCTCTGCACGATGGCCTTGAGCTGGCGCTTGGTGCAGACGAACAGGACGTTCTCGCCGCGCATGATGACATCGCGGGCGAGCTTCTGCGCGAGCTCGAGCTGGCGCAGCGTCTTCTGGAGGTCGATGATGTGGATCCCGTTCCGCTCGGCGAAGATGAAGCGGCGCATCTTCGGATTCCAGCGGCGGGTTTGGTGTCCGAAGTGGACACCGGCTTCGAGGAGCTGCTCGAGATTCGGTTGTGTCATTCCCCTGTCCTGTTTGGTTGTGTCCACCGCGTCCGTCGTTGCCAGCGCACCACCGGGAGACCCGGCACCAGTGCCCGACTCGGGGCGCGTGAGAGATACCGGCCGCCCAACGGGGCAGCCGGTTGCCTAACAACTACCGCTTGCTGAACTGGAACCGCTT
>DAHUXU010000307.1 GCA_027307005.1 Gemmatimonadota bacterium | reverse complement strand
ACTGCACGACGTCGTGATAATGCGAGTGGCCCCAGCCGCGGTGCTGCTCGTATTCTTCGCGCGTGTACATCGCATCGTGCACGAGAATCGAGGCGCCGCGCGCGAACGACACGAGCCGCGCGCGCCAATCGCTTGGCGAATCGTAGCCGGTGGCGTCGCCCAACTCGTTGTCCGAGATGTAGACGAGCCCGGTCCGGCGCGAGTTTCCCGTGCGCATGCGGTAGGCGAGCGCGCCGCCCGGGTGCCGCACGGAGTAGACGTCCAGCGAATAGTCCGCGTCGGCATGCCCGCCGGCGAGCGCGCGGAACTCGACCGTCGCCCCGAGCTTGTCGAAGGTCACCGGGAACACGGTGGGCGACATCTGCTCGCGCACCGCGCGCGCGACGTGCTCGGCCTCGGACGCCGCGCTCCAGATGCGGAAGTGATTCCCCGGGCGGAAAATCGGCGTGAAGAACGGCAGGCCCTGGATGTGGTCCCAGTGGGCGTGGCTCAGGAAGATGTCGCCGGTGATGCGCGCGCCCCGCGCCTGTTCGACGAGGCAGTTGCCTAACGGCCGGATGCCCGTCCCCGCGTCGAGGATCACGAGCGCGCCGGCGGCGGTGCGCACCTCGACGCACGGCGTGTTGCCGCCGTAACGCACCGTGGCCGGGCCCGGCGTCGGAATGGACCCGCGCGTGCCCCAGAACCGAAGCGTGAGACTCATGTGTTGCGTTAGACGATGCGACAATGTCGCGCGGCACGCGGCGGCCGGCGAAGGATGGCGGTCACGCGCGGTGCGTGATGTGTGTCACACCCGGAGCTGCGCCAGGCGTTCGAGGCCGATGCGATTGGCAATCGTGATCTGGCGACGTTGCACCGTGATCAGCCCGCTGTCCTGGAACTGGCGCATCGCCCGCGACACCGTTTCGCGTCTCGCGCCGATCATCTGCGCGATCGTCTGGTGCGTCAGCCGCTTCTGGATCGTCGGACTGCCGCTCTCCGCGGCGGCATCGAGGAGCAGCCGCGCGATGCGGCCATCGACATCGAGCAGCACGAGGCTTCCGATCTGCTCATCGGCGCGGCGCAGGCGTCTCGAGATTTCGACCAGGAGCGCCCAGGCCACCTGCGGCGACTCGACCACGCGGCGGCGGAAGTCTTCGCGGCGGAGCACGATGAGTTGGGCATCGTCCATGGCGATCACGTGCGCGGAGCGTGGATTGCCATCGATGAGCGAGAGCTCGCCGAAGTGATCGCCGACGGTGAGGATGCCGAGGATGACTTCGCGGCCGTCTTCGCCGATGAGCACGACTTTGACGCGGCCGTTCTTGACGAGGAAGAGTGAATCGCCCGGGTCGTCCTCGAAGAGGATGACGCTGCCTTTGGGGTACGCGCGCTCGCGCGTCATGTCGGCGAAGCGCGCGAGCTCGGCGGGATCGAGGCCGCTGAGGAGCGGGACGGAAGCGAGAAAGCCGGCGATGTCCACGGGCAGGAGTGGGTGGCTCAGCGCGCGCTGATGGTGAACGAAGCCTCGAGCTTGTTGACGGAAATGGTGCTCGGCCCGGTGTCGAGGCGGCCGAGCTCGCCGCCGATGGAAGGATGCAGCTCGAGCGGTCCGGTCTGCCAGGTGAGGCCGATGTCGGCGCCGCCGCTCACGATGCCCGCGGTGGGGAGCGACGTGTCCACCGAGAGACCGGTGTGCCAGCGGCCGCGGATCCCGGCGACGACCGCGGTGCTCGCGCCTAACGGGATGGTGCCGGTGGCGCCCGTCTCGAGCTCGTTGCCATCCGTGCCCGGGACGCGCGCACCGCCGCGCGAGTACTGCATCCGATAGCGGTCGAACGCGAACACGGTGAGCTCGCGGAACGCGCCGGCCGCGGCGCGCAGCTGCCACTCGCCGGTGAACATCGGGCCTAACGTGATCGGCTGCGGCGGCGTCACGCCGGCGCTCAGCCCCACGCGGTCCTGCGTGTACAGCGTGGACGCGAGGCTCATGCTCATCGCGCTCTGGCCGACCAGCCCATCGGTGCCGACCGAGAGGCGAATCGCCTGGCCGGGGCGGAGGGTGAAGTCGCCCGAGCCGAGGCCTAACGCCTGCGCCTGGGCGGGCGAGTACTGTCCGCGGTATTCGTAGGACGCCCCGAATCCCCACGACCAGGTGCCGGCGCGCAGCGTGTAGACGAGTCCCGTCGTGCCTCCCCAGCCCGTGCCGAGCACCGGCGTCTGGTAGCGCAGCGCCGGCGTGCCCAGCACCTCGATCACGCCTAACCGCTCGGGGTCGAGGGCGGTCGCGCCGGTGGGCACGTTCACGCCCACGGTGGCGAGCAGGGCGTCGCCGGCCAGGCGGACTGCGCCGCGCACGTACGTGTCGGTGAGGCCATCGAGCGTTTGGGTCGGCGCGCCGGCGCCGCGCAGCGTCACCTCGCCGTGCATCCATGCGGCATACACGTCGAGCGCGACGGGACCCAGGGGCAGGTACGCCGTGACGGGCACGGTCCATTCGCTCGCGTGGGCGACGCTCGTGGCGGCGTTGGTCGCGTCGGTGCAGCACGCGAAATTCCACTGCTCGAACGTGACGCCCGTTTGGGCGCCCCAGGCGCCGCCTAACGGTGCCTGCGCCGCCGCCGGCGCGGCGAGCGCCACGGCGGACCCGGCGAGGAGCATGTGCGCGCGACGCAGAATCGCGCGCCTCACGGCACCGCCACCGGGATGGTGATCGAGCCGGGCACCTTGCTCTCGGTGGTGGCGCGCAGCGTCGCGTCGCCGCGGTCGCGGAAGGAGCCCAGCGAACCGGCGGGACTCGGGTTGAGCGCATCGACCACCGCGCCTGGTGTCACCGGCGCGGCGGCCGCTGCCGCCACGGACGCGCCGTTCGGCGACGACGCGCTCGCCACGGCCGTGGCCTGCCTCCGCGCCGCCGCCGCCCTGAAGCCGGGATCGATCAGCACGGCCTGCGCAAAATACGCGTGCGCCGTGCGATAGTCCCCGTACGCCTCGGCGCGCGACCCCTTGCAGTAGGCGAGGAACGCCGAGAGATATCGCGTGGGGCGCTGCTCCACCGCCGCGCGCTCGGCGGGCGTGAGCGTCACGCCTAACTCGGTGAACAGCGAGAAGGCCAGCGCCTTCTCCGAGTCGAGAATGTCGCCGAGCGAGGTCTGTTCGGTTACCGGCTGTCCGACGAGCGTGCCGCGCGCCGCGTCCGCGACGCGCGTGCTCACCGTGAGGCGTCCGCCGGGCGTCGCATCCACCACGCCGTTCACGATGCGGCGCGCGCCGATGAGCCGGCCCACCCGCGGCGCCGATGCGCTGTCGACGCGACCGGAGCCGGCCAGCCGCAGCTCGGTGAGCACGGCATCGGTGCGGACCCGATCCACCACCTGGATCTGCGCGCTGCGCGACAGGTCGGTGATCAGGAGATCAGCGAGACCGTAGCCTAACGACGACATGGTGGAGTCGCCGCCGGTCATCTGGAGCGGTGTCACGCCGACGGTGTGGTCCGGCAAGCTCGCGGCGTCGAGCGACCGCTCCGATGCGATCGCGGCGCGCGCGGCTGCATCGGCCTCGCGGCGATCCACGTCGGCCAGACGCGCGCGGATCGCCCCGTCGTCGTGAGCGGCGAGCCACTTCGCGTAGCCGCGATGCGCGGCGTCGAGATCTCCCACGTGATCGGCCGCGGCCGCGTCGTAGAGACTCGCGCGGTCGCCGACGTCACCCGGTGTGGCGAGGAGCGAGCGCAGTGTCGCGCGCGCCGCGGAGTCCTCGCCCGCCCGGTACTCGGCTTCGCCCAACCGGAGCTGTGCTTCGGGCGAGGGCAGTGCGGTGTATGCCTGGCGCGCCGCGTCGACGTCGCGGTGTGCGCCGGCCGGCGCCAGTCGCGAGAGGGGCGGGCCACCGGCGCATGCACACAGCGCGGCGCAGAGCAGTGCAGAGCGGGGAAGGGGCATGGACCGGTTCGGGACGAGCGATGATGGCGCAGCGATGTGGCCAAGTTATTGACCACCGCAGATCATGTCAAAGACGTGCGTCGCTCGAATGGCGCGCATTAGCGCCGCATCATCAAGCGATCGCGCGTGGCCTCGTCCGTGGCGAGATCGATCGCCGTCCACGCCATGGCGAGCGACCCCTCGACGACGGCTTTGTCGGCGATGTCGGTGACGCAGTGCGCGGCGAATTCGGGTTGGTGATTGACTGCAGGCATGGAGTCGATGCCGATCATGGGATGGATCGTGGGCAGCGCGTGTGACACATTGCCCATGTCGGTGGACGCGGCCATGCGCTCGCCCAGCACGCCGAGATCGGGGAACGTCCGGCCGAGGGATTCGGCGTTGCGTTTGTAGGCCGCGCTGATCGCGCGATCCGGCTTGAGGTCCGCGTACGGCTTGGTGCCCCCTCTGATCTCGAGCGTGGCGCCGGTGGCGAGCGCGCCGGCCTCGAAGCAGCGGACCACTCTGGTCCGCACGTCGCGCAGCTCCTCGAGGTTCTTGGCGCGCACGATGTAGCGGGCCGAGGTGTGCGCGGGAATGACGTTAGGCGCGTCGCCGCCGTGCGTCGTGATGCCGTGCACGCGGTCGGTCTGCTTGAGGTGTTGGCGGAGCAGTCCGATGGAGGTTTGGGCGATCGTGAGCGCGTCGGCGGCATTGATGCCTAACTCCGGAAACGCGGAGGCGTGCGCGGGCTTGCCGGTGTAGTGCACCTCGAACATCGACGCCGCGATGATGTGCATCTCGAGCATCTCGACCGGCGCCGGGTGGACCATCATTGCGGCGTGCAGGTGGTCGAACGCGCCGCGCTCGAGCATGAGGATCTTGCCGCTCGCGTCGCCGACCTCTTCGGCCGGGGTGCCTAACACAGTAATGGTGAGGCCGGCGTCGTCGGCCACGGCCGCGGCGGCGATGGCCGCGCCGGCGGCCATGGCGGCGATCATGTTGTGGCCGCACGCGTGGCCGATGCCCGGCAGCGCGTCGTACTCGGCGCAGATGCCGACCTGGAGCGGACCGGAGCCGGCGCGGGCGACGAAGGCGGTGGGCACATCGCAGGCGGCGTGACTCACGGAAAAGCCGTTGTCGGCCAGAAGATTCTCGAGCCAGGCGCAGGCGCGTTCCTCCTCGAAGCCGAGCTCGGGGTGCGCGTGGATACGGTGGCTCAGCTCGAGGATGTCGCGTTGGGCGCGCGAGACGCGCTCGCGGGCACCGGATTTCATGTCCATGACTCGAAGGTCTCGCAGGAACGTGAGATGCGGGCCGGTGTGCCGGCCGTCTCCGGAACATGGATCATGCGGCGGCGCATCTCAAGGTCCGAGGGCGCGCGCGTCGTCAGCCGGTCGTGGATGTCCGGCGTGTGCGGTCTCCTAACGAACTTGATGAGTCATATCGAAGTGACTAGAATGATCATGATGAAAACGGCATCCATCTCCCATGCAAAGGCGCATTTGAGCGCGCTGCTGCTTCGCGTGCGCGCCGGCCAAACGGTTGTCATAACCGACCGGGGCACCCCGGTCGCCCGGCTCGAGCCAATCGCGACCGCGGACTGGAATGCAGAGCTCCGCTCCTTGATCGAGAGCGGCGTCGTTGCACCGCCGAGAAACCCGTCCGGCAAGGACTGGTTCAAGAAGCTACCGCCCGCGCCGGCGCTGCCGCCCGGCGTGAGCCTGGTGGACGCCCTGGTCGCCGAGCGTGAGGAAGGCTGGTGAAGTACTGGGATGGTTCGGCAGTGCTTCCGCTGCTGATGGCCGAACCCGCGAGTGCGGCGCTGCGGCGCGTCGCCGAGAGCGATGGGGCAATGGTCGTGTGGTGGGGCACGCGGATCGAATGTGTCTCGGCCTTGGCGCGCCGCGCGCGCGAAAACAGACTCAACGCGGCGAGCGTCACGCGCGCGAGACAACTGCTGGCCGCCCTGACGGCCAATTGGAGCGAAGTTCAGCCCAGCGACGATCTGCGCCTGAGCGCTCAGCGCATCGTGACGGTGCACTCGCTTCGCGCTGCCGATGCCATGCAACTCGCCGGCGCCCTCGCCGCGTGCCGCGGCGCGACGGGCAACTTGCCGTTCGTCTCGCTCGACACCCGGCTGCGCGAAGCTGCCGATCGCGAGGGCTTTACGGTTCTTCCGGAGCACGCTGGACCACTCACGGGAGTCAGAGAGCGGCCTCCACGGAAGCAAAGCACTCGACGGCGCGGCGCGCGCACATAGGCTGCGCAGCTCGTAGAGGTACAGGACAGGCGCCCGGTGGGGTCCAGCATCAGAGCTCCACGGAGCTGCTCGGCTTGTTCCCGGTTCCTGCATCGGCTAGCTTACATAGCTACCCTTGAGCGTATGAGGACCTGATGAAGAAAGACATCCACCCCGTCTACGCGACCGCGACCGTGAAGTGTGCCTGCGGCAACACGTTCACCACCCGGTCCACGCGCGACGAGATCCATACCGACATCTGCTCCAACTGCCACCCCTTTTTCACCGGCAAACAGAAGCTCGTCGACACCGCAGGACGCGTCGAGCGCTTCCGCCAGCGGTACAGCAAGGACAAGGCGACCACCAGCAACTGACCTCGGAACGAAACACCGCCCTCGCGATAATCGCGGGGGCGGTTTTGCGTCCGGGGAATCATTCTGCGCCTCAGTGCGACGCCACGTCGATCATGTTGTCGTCGGCATTCCGGTCGATGAGCTTGTTGTACGGATCGATCCCCGCCCGCGTCGGCTGCGCATCCACCACCACCGTGACCTTCGACTGCTCCTGCGTGAACTTCTGCTTTTCCATGTATAGCGGCTTCTCCTCGCCCGCCTTGCCCGTGAACACGCCGATGTCGATGTAGTCCGCGAGCGGCATCTGTGTCTCGACGCCGCCGCTGTCGACTTGGACCTTTCGCGCCTGCACGTCCAGCGTCACCTCGTACTTGCCGTTGGGCAGCTGCTTCCACGTCGCCGTGTTGGTCTTGTTGTCGTAGAGCACGACGCGATTGAAACCGTCGTCGATCAGGTACTGGAGCTCGCTTGGCGTCTGTGCGCGCAGCGCTTCCACCAGCAGCCGCGTGTCGGGATACCGCGTGTCCGACGACTGCGCGCCGTGCGTAGAGTCGGCGGCGTCCACCTGGTTGTGCGCGTTGGCGTACCGATACGCCATGAGAAAATTGTGGAGCGCCAGGTCCACTTTGTCCTCGCCGATGTAATCGGCCAACGTGTACATGATCTGCCCGCCCTTCTGGTACCACACGTACGGCTCGTTCTGCACCTCGGCTAACGGCGGCTCCTGCCGAACTTCTCCGGTGCGGCCGCGCAGATACTGGTCGAGGAAGTGCTTGAGCACGCGGTGCATGTAGTCCTTGCCGTACTTGTGCTCCATCACCATGTACGCCGAGTACTGTGCGAGCGTCTCCGACATCATGTTGGAGCCACGGACCTCGCCGCCGATCAACTGGTGCCCCCACCACTGGTGCCCGAGCTCGTGCGCGGTCACGAAGTACGTGAGGTCGACGTCGGTCGGTTTTTTCATCCGCGTGATGAAGCCAATGCCCTCCGAGAACGGCACGGTGTTGGCGAACGACTGCGCGAACGTGCGATAGCGCGGGAACTCCATGATGCGGAATTGCGTGAACTGATACGGGCTGAAGTGCGACTGGTAGTAGTCGAGGCCGGCCCGCGCGCTCGCGAGCATGTCGTCGATGTCGTACGTGTGCGCCGGGTCGTAGTAGACCTCGAGGTTCACCGGGTCGGCTCCGCTCGAGTCCCGATACACTTCTCGGCGCACCGCGTACTTGCCGGAGAGGTACGCGTAGAAGTTCAGGATGTGCTGGGCGCCCATGCTGTACTCGAAGTAGCGGCGTCCGTTCCGGGTCCATTGGCGCTGGAGGTAGCCCGGCGCGATCGCGATCTGGTCGCTCGATGTGCTGACCACGGTGTGATACGTGATCCAGTCGGAGGTCGGCGTGAACAGGTTGCGTTTGGCGTACACCGAATCGGTGCGCGGCGGCAGCTCGACTAACGGACCGAGGTGCTGCTCGCGCCGCCAGCGCGGATCGGCCACTTCCTGATTCCGGTCGTAGCCGATGGTCGGGAAGACGCCGGCATCGAAGAAGGTTCCGTTAGGCGCATACTGCGCCAGCTCGTTGCCATCCCGGAACCCGCGCGTCGTCCAGCCCACGTGGAACGTCATCGTCATCGTGTCGCCGGGCTGGAGCGGCTGCTCGAGCGCGTAGATCGAGTACAGGTCGCGCGGCGCGCGGCTCACGAGGTGAAACGGCCGGCTGAATGATACGCCGGACACCGTTTGCTGTGCGTCCGTCAGGTGGACCTGCGAGATCGGGACGTCCGACTTGTTCTGCAGCGTGAAGCGGCCGCTGCCGTCGAACGACCTGCGGTCCGGATAAATGTTGATCGTGGCATCCACCGCGGTGGTCTTGGGCTGCGGCAGCAGCTCGTACTGCTTGAAGTCTCGCTCGTAGCCGGCGCTGATGCGGCGATTGTCCTCGGGCGTGCGGTATTCGTTGAGGACGTGCGCGTTGTAGTAGAACCATCCGCCGGCGCCTAACGCAACGATGAGGAACACGATCGCCGCCGGCACGAGGCGCGGCGCCCGCGCGATCGCCTGCCGCACGCGCGCCCGCGCCGACTCCTCCGATCCCCGCTGCGTGAACGCGATCGACACCACGCCCAGGAACGCGAAGATCGCCAGCCAGTACGTGACCGCCCAGAACACCGTCTGCACGAAGTACCCGTAGCCGTTCATGTCCGAGTACGTGTAGTTGGTGAACTGCCCCGGCAGGTACAGCGTGTTCTGCCAGCCGAAGTTGTACAGGATCGGCGCCATCACGAAGATCGCGATCACGATGCCGTGTCCCAAGAACTTGTTCGAGACCACGGTCTGCACGAACATCGACAGGAGCGCCCAGCCCATCACCTGCGGGAACGTGACGATGTAGAGCTCCTTGGCGTACTGCAGCAGCTCGTAGTGGTGGTAGCCGGCGAGGGTTTGCATGAAGACGCCCACGAGCCCCGTCACCGTGAGCAGGATCAACTCGATCACCGCGATGGTCGTCAGCTTCGAGAGCCAATCGGTCGTCGCGTGCATCGGCAGCGCGTCGTGAATCCCATCGAAATGGGTGTCGCGCTCGCGCCAGATGAGCTCACCGGCATAGAGCGTGGCCACGATATAGAAAAAGAGCTCGGCCGAGCCCTCGACCGCTTGCAGCATGAGATACGTCACCGGCCAGACGTTCTGATCCCCGACGTCGCCGGCGAAGTTGCCGTTGTTGATGGCGAACACGATGAGCAGCGCGACGATGCACCAGAACGGGACCTCGCGCATGATCATGCGCACGCGCAACCGGGTGAGGGTCAGATACTGCGCGACCGTGGTGCTCCGGCCGAATACTTGCTTCACCCTGGGCAATGCCGCCGCAACGCGCGAGCGGGTCGGCCGCGCGTCCTCGGCGTCCATGAGCCGCGCCTTCGCCGCGCGCTTGGTCTGCGACCGCGCGGTGAGCGCTTCCACCGACATCGGGAAGAAGCGCCACACGACGCCTAACGACAGCAGGCCGACGGCGCTCCACAGGATGCGGTTGTACAGGAACACCCCCGGCGAGTAGCCGCTGAACCCCCAGGGCACGAGGAGCGTGTTCTTCTCGAGCACCGTCCAGTAGCGCGTGATGTTGTCGAACAGCACGAACCCGATCGGGTCGAGGATGCCCGACCAGAAATGCTCGAGCGACCGCGTCGTGGCGTACACCGTGACGCCGATGACGTAGATCATGAAGAGCGCCACGCCCTCGAGGTACACCACCACCAGCTTCCGCGTGAGCGCCGCCACCGCGAAGAACAGCGAGCCGAGCACGAAGATCTGGATGACGGTGATCGAGAGCAGCGGCTGGACGTACCACCACAGATGGTTCGGTCCGATGCGCGCCACGTCCGTCCACGGCGCGTACGTGCCTAACCACATGCCCACCGAGACCCCGGAGAACACGAACACGCAGGTGATGAACGACGCCGCCCACCGGCCGCCCAGGTACGCGACCTGCGAGATCGGCTTCGTGAACAGCATCTGGTACGTCTCGCGCTGGAAGTCGCGCAGAATCGATGGTCCGAAGATGGCCGAAATGATGATCACGCCGAACAGCGCCGCCGCGAGCTGGTTGTAGGCGAGCGCGTACGGCCCGTTGAGCAGCACTTTGCCGTTCTGGAAGCCGACCGGTCCGAAGCTCTGCGACCCCGTGCAGAAAAATCCGAAGGCCAACCACCCGACGAAGTACACGTAGGTGGAGATGCTCTTGGCGCGGTACTTGAGCTCGAACGAGAAAAACTCGAGGAACATGTTCATGTCGATGTCGCTCGGGCGTGGGTCAGTTGACGGCGTGGCGGGCGACAGTGAGGAAGTACACGTCCTCGAGCTCGGTGGGCACCGAGTTGAAGCCGGCGCCCGGGTTCGTCGGCGAGAACACGCGAACCTCGTGCTGGCCGGCCACCAGGTGGCTGCTCACCACCTCGAGCTCCGCTTCGATCGTCCGCAGCTCCTCTTCGCCGCTCACCACGTGCGACCAGATCTGTCCCTGGAGCGTGGTCAGACAGTCGTTAGGCGAGCCCTCGAGAAGCACTTCACCCTGCGCGATGATCGCCATGCGGGGACACAGCTCGAGCACGTCGTCCACGATGTGCGTCGAGAGAATCACCGTCACGTCGCGTCCGATCGACGACAACAAATTCAAGAACCGGTTGCGTTCGGCCGGATCGAGACCCGCGGTGGGCTCGTCGACGATGATCAGGCGCGGGTTCGCGAGCAGCGCCTGCGCGATGCCGAACCGCTGCTTCATGCCGCCCGAGTAGGTCGACAGCGCCTTCTTGCGCACGTCCCAGAGGTTGGTTTGCTGGAGCAGCGCCTCGACCATCGCCTTGCGCTCGCCCGCGCCGGTGACGCCCTTGAGCACGGCGAGGTGCGTGAGCATGTCGATGGCGGACATCTTCGGGTACACGCCGAATTCCTGCGGCAGGTAGCCGAGCACTTTGCGCACTTCGTCCTTGTCCTTGAGGACGTCGATGCCGTCGAGCTGGATCGTGCCCGCGTCGGCGTCCTGGAGCGTCGCGACGGTGCGCATGAGCGAGCTCTTGCCGGCTCCGTTAGGCCCGAGCAGGCCGAACATGCCGCTGCCCACGTTGAGCGAGACGTTCTTGAGGGCGCGCACGCCGTTGGGGTAGGTCTTCGAGAGATCGGTGATCGTGAGAGCCACGGACGTCGCTCCAGTGAAGGCGGAAAGGCGGACAACACAGACACGGCCGGACGCGACCCGATGATCTTTCACCCGACGCAGTGCGATCCGGTCGTGTCCGGCCGTGTCCGCGCTCTGTCCGCCTGTCCTATCGGATTGGCCCACGATATGTTTCACGGTTGATCGAAGTCCAGCTTTTCACCAAACCCGTACTCGACGCCCGCTTTGGGCGAGTCGAGCAGAAGCACGGCAGGACGCACTGAGCCTCCGCGATCGTCTCCAGGACGCCATCACTCGCGCTCAAGAGGTGGAGCGCGAGCTCGCCAGTCCCGCAACCGTTCGCGACCCGAAACGGCTTGCCGACCTCGGCCGTGAGCATCGCCGGCTCGCCCCGGTGGTCGAGTTGGCGGCGCGTCTCAAGAAGAACGAGGATGACCTCGCGCAGGCCCAGGAGCTGGTCGATACCGACGACCCGGAGCTCGCCGCCGTGGCCCGCGCCGAAGAGCAGCGCGCACGCGCCGAGATCGCGATGCTCGAGGAAGCGCTCAAGCCCGCGCTCCTGCCGCGCGATCCGCTGCACGACCGGCCGGCGATCGTCGAAATCCGCGCCGGGACCGGCGGCGACGAAGCAGCACTGTTCGCCGCCGACCTCTATCGCATGTACACACGCTACTGCGAGCGCCGGGGGTGGCGCGTGGAGCCCATCGCGCTGTCCGAGGGATCGTTAGGCGGGATCAAGGAAGTCGTCTTCAAGGTGCAGGGCGAGGGCGCCTACGGCCGGTTGCGCTGGGAGTCCGGTGTGCATCGCGTGCAGCGCGTGCCCGTCACGGAGAGCTCGGGTCGCATCCACACCTCGGCCGCCACCGTCGCGGTTCTTCCGGAAGCGGAAGAAGTCGACGTGACGATCGAGGACAAGGACATCCGCATCGACGTGTTCCGGTCGTCGGGTCCCGGCGGGCAGAGCGTGAACACCACCGACTCGGCCGTCCGCATCACGCACATTCCCTCGGGCATCGTCGTGAGTCAGCAGGATCAGAAGTCGCAACTGCAGAACAAGCTCAAAGCGCTCGAGGTGCTGCGCGCGCGGCTGCTCGACCAGCGACTCGCCGAACAGGAGGCGGAGCGCGCGCGGATGCGCCGCACGCAGGTGGGTACCGGCGACCGCTCGGCCAAGATTCGGACGTACAACTACCCGCAGAACCGGGTGACGGACCATCGCATCGGGTTCACGCTGCACGAACTGGATCGCACGCTGGACGGCGATCTGGACGAGATGATCGACAGACTGATGCTGGCCGACGTCGAGGAGCAGCTGAGTGCCTGACGGCCGCGTGGTGGGGGCGATCGGCGCCGACGGAGTGGTGTCGAGCGCCGACGACGGCATGTCCGTCGCCGATCTGCGCTACTCGTTAGGCATGATGCTGAGAGGGCGGCTGGACGAGCACGATGCGGAAGCGCGCGACCTCATCGCCGCGGTGGCGGGGCAGCCGCGGCTCTGGCCATCGGCGCATCCGAAGGCCTGGCTGGATGAGGACGTGGTGACGCGCGTGTGCCAGGCGGCCATCGAGCGGCTTCGAGGCGCGCCGTTCGCGTACGCCGTGGGTCGCGCGGCGTTCCGGCATCTCACGCTGCACGTGGATCATCGCGTGCTGATCCCGCGTCAGGAAACCGAAGTCCTGGTCGACGCGGTGCTCGAGTGGTCCGCGGCGCGCGGCGCCGGCGGACTGGCGATCGACGTCGGCACCGGGTCGGGCGCGATTGCGCTCGCGCTGGCCAACGAAGGCGCGTTCGATCGCGTGATCGCAACCGATGTGTCGACGGGCGCCGTGCAGGTGGCGCGCGCCAACGCTGAGCGGCTGGCCGGCGCATTGCGTGCACCTGTCGAATTCCGACAGGGGGCGCTCCTCGGACCGGTGCGCGGCGAGACCGCACGCGTGGTGGTGTCCAACCCGCCGTACATCGCGTACGGCGAGATGCAGGACCTGCCTCGGGGCGTGCGGGATTGGGAGCCGCCGATTGCGCTCTATGCGGGAGATGGCGGCATGGCGGTGACGGCCGCGCTGGCCCGGGCGGCGGCGGATGTGCTCGAGCCCGGCGGCCTTCTCGCGATCGAGATAGATTGCCGACGTGGGGCGGCATGCGCCGAGCTGCTGCGCGCCCAGGGGTGCTACCACGACGTCCGCGTGCGACCCGACCTCACGGGTCGCGATCGCGTGCTCACGGCGACACGACAGGATGGGTGACGTGCTCGAAGACAAAGCGAGAGAGTTGGGGCGCCTCATTGGCCAGACGCCCGAATATCAGGCGGTGCGCCGCGCGAATGACGCGCTGGGCGACGACCGCGAGGCGGTGGCGCTGCTCCGAAAGATGGAACAGCTGCGTTCGGATGCCCAACGGATGATCGAGCGCGGCGCGAGTCCGACGCCGGAAATGGAGACGCAGCTCGACCAGCTGTTGGAGCAGGTGCAGGTGAATCCGATCTACCAGCGGATGGTGGCGGCGCAGGAGAACTTCGACAAGACGATGATGCGGGTGAACGAGTGGATCCTGGACGGGATCCAGAAAGGGGCGGCGAGCCCGATCATCACGCTGGGCTGACGGTGACGCGCGGCCGCCTTATTGTGTTCGAAGGGCCCGAGGGGGCGGGGAAGACGACGCAGGTCGGGCTCCTCTCGGCGTGGCTGGCGGCGCGCGGCGTCGAGCATCTGCGCGTGCGCGAGCCCGGCGGCACTCCGTTAGGCGACGAAGCGCGGCGCCTCTTGCTCGACACGCCGGGCGGACTCGACGCCCGCGCCGAAGCGCTGCTGTTCATGGCCTCGCGCGCGGCGCTGGTGGCCGAGGTGATCGTGCCGGCGATGGCGCGCGGCGCGCTGGTGCTCGCGGACCGCTATTTTCTCTCGACGTATGCCTACCAGGTGGCTGGCCGCGGATTGCCCGAATCGGAGATTCGCGCGGCGAATGCTCTGGCGACGGACGGCCTGTCGCCCGACCTGACGTTGCTGTTTTCGGTGCCGGCGCAGGTGCGGGCCGCGCGGGCGGCGGCGCGCGGCGCGCCGGATCGTATCGAGCGGGCCGGCGACGCCTTCCACGCGCGCGTCGAGCGGGCGTTCGCGATGTTCCTTTCGCCTAACTGGCAGGCCGGGCACCCGGAGGCGGGGCCGGTGGTCGACGTGAACGGCGACGGCGATGCCGCGGCCGTGTTCGCGCGCGTGCGGGCTGCGTTAGGCGAGCGGTGGCCCGGCCTCTTCGACGCGGCCGCGCCGGCGCCGGCGCCGGGGCGCTGAATGCACCGCTCGCGCGCCGTCGCCGCTCTCGCCGTGCTCACCGCCGCCCTCGTCACCGGCGGCTGGTTCCTGCAGCGCGGCTTTGCCAGCGACGTGGCGCCGGGCGGCAGCTCCGCGCTCTTCGACCA
>DAHUXU010000098.1 GCA_027307005.1 Gemmatimonadota bacterium | reverse complement strand
TGCACTCGATCGACGAACGTCAGTCGTCGCCCAACGTGAAATGCCGGTGCTGCTGTTTGACTTTGTCAAAGTGGCTCAATAGGTTACGCGTCCACGCCGAAGTGGTGGAACTGGTAGACGCGCTGCGTTCAGGGCGCAGTGGGCGTAAGCCCGTGGGGGTTCGAGTCCCCCCTTCGGCATACCGGCAAACGGGCGACTTTCGTCGCCCGTTTTGCATCATCGGGGCTCGTTGCGGACCGCCGAAGGAGCGACGTCTTCGGGGAGGTCGACAGATCCGAAGCGCTCGCGCAGCGCCGCGTTCCCGTCTGCCAGGTAGCGAGTCAGAATTTCGGACGCGTGCGCCACGTCCTCCGCACTCACCGCTTCCCTGCGCCCCGCGAACTCCAAAAGGGCGCGTCCCAGATGCCAGCCGCTGCCCTCTCCCTGACGATTGGATAGCGCTTCGCTATACGCCCGGAGGCGCTCGTTCAACTGGTGCTCCGCTATCCGGAGTTTGCCCGGCGCCACGGCCTTGTCGCGCGCCAGCGCGCCAGCCAGTGCTCGGGCAACGACCGACGCCGTGCGGTCGTCCAATGCGTCGCGCTGCGCCGTCAGCAACCCGAGCGCGCGCCGCGCGTATCGAAGCTCCCACCGCGCGTGGTCCGCGTCACCGCCAGTTCCGTGCTCAGCCAGCCAGGAAACGTCATCTTCAGCCGGCTCGAGGCCGAGGGTCGCTACGTACGCGTTCGCCTTTTCTCGGAGATCACGGTCCCGACGCCAGTTGCGCCACATTGGCTCAGTCGATCCGTTGGGCGGCGAGCAGGTGCGAGGCGGTTAGCTCTGCAGGACGGGAAGTCCGACTCGCTCGCGAACGGCGGGCTCCTCGTGCATCAGATCGGACAGGTGCACGCCATCGAGGACCGAATCGATCTTTTGCTGGAGCAGCACCCATACGGGGCGGATGCTGCACGCGTGCGAGGCGGCGCACCGCTCGTCGTCGACCGGGTGCGACACGCAGTGCAGATCGAAGGTGGTGAGCTCGGAGGCCGCGATCACATCGCGGACGGAAATCTGGTCGGCCGCGCGCGCGAGCGAGTAGCCGCCGTGTGCGCCGCGGGTGCTCTTGACGATGTCGGCCCGGCGCAGCCGCAACAGGATCTGCTCGACGTAGTCGACCGGCAGCCGCTCGCGAGTCGCAATGTCACGACCGGTGACGGGACCGTCGTGCGCCCGTTGTGCCAGGTGCAACGAACAGATCAGACCGTACTCCGCCCACGTCGTGATCCGCATGATCTCACGATAGGCTTCGAATGCGAGCGCTGCAAGTACGAATGCTCGCCTCCCACCTCACTTCCCGGGCACGCCGATTTCCGTCATGCGCCGCAGATCCAAGACGCGGTCGATTTCCTGTTCCGGGAGCACGCCTTCCTTCCGCACGAGGTCCCGAATGAGCGTGTTTTCTTTCACCGATCGCTTGCTCAGCTCGGCCGCGCGCGCGTAGCCGATCTGCGGCGCCAGTGCCGTTGCCAGCGCCGCCGAGCGCTCCACCCAGAACGCGCACTGTTCCTCGTTCGCCGCGATGCCGGACACGCACCGCTCGGCGAAGGCCGTCGTTGCGTTAGTCAAAATGATCATCGAGAAGAACAGGTTGTGTGCGATCACCGGCATCATCACGTTGAGCTCGAGCTGCCCGTGCTCGGCCGCCGCGCTCACGCAGGTGTCGTTGCCGATCACCTGGAAGCACACCTGATTCACCATCTCGGCGATTGATGGATTGACCTTGCCCGGCATGATCGACGATCCCGGCTGCACGGCCGGCATCACGATCTCGTCGAAGCCGGTGCGGGGACCGGACGCCAGCAGCCGCAGGTCGCTCGCGATCTTGCTGAGGTCGACGGCGAACGTCCGGAGCTGCGCGCTGAACGCCGCCACGTCGCCCATGCTCTGCATGAGCTGGATGCGATCCTCGCCTTCGCGCAGATCCAGTCCGGTAATCTTGCGCAGATGACGGATCATGAGCGCTGGATACTGCGGCTCGACGTTCACCCCGGTGCCGACCGCGCTGCCGCCGATCCCGAGATCGCGCAAGTAGTCGCCGATGTCGCGGAGACGGCGCGCGTTGCGCTCGATCGTCAGGCCGTAGGCGCGGAACTCCTGGCCTAACCGAATCGGCATCGCGTCCTGCAGATGCGTGCGGCCGCTCTTGATCACATCGTCGAGCTCGCGTCCTTTCTCGAGGAGGCGGTCGCGCAGGCCCGCGAGCGCGGGCGCCAGGTCCTTCAGGAGCGCGAGCGCCCCTAACCGAATGGCGGTCGGGATCACGTCGTTGGTCGACTGCGCCATGTTGACGTGATCGTTCGGGTGCACGGGCGTGTAGGCTCCGCGCCGTCCGCCGAGCAGCTCGTTGGCGCGGTTGGCCAGCACTTCGTCCGCGGCGGCGACGATCGCGTCCGCCAACCGCCCGTCCAGCCGGCCGGTCTCTTTGTGCGTGAGCGCCGCCGATCGCTTGATCCACACGACGGCGTCCACGAACACCGCCAGGGGCCGCAGACCGCTGATCGGAAAGTTCTGCATCGCACGTACGGTCTGCACGCCGTAGAGCGCACTCTCGGGGACGGGCAACTCGCCGAGCGGGTCCTTCTCGGCGCGGGTGTGCGGGGTCATGGACGGGACACTGGTGAATGGAATCACACCGCGCCGGCGCCCGCCTAACAAAGCGGCGCCGGCGCGACGAGCGGTTACGGCGCGTCAGCCCGGTATTCGTTGTGTTGCGAGATGATGATCAGTCCGGCCGGGCCGTTGTTCTGAACCGTGCTCTGCCACCGGTACGAGCGCAGATTCCGCGGTCCCGGCAGCGCCTTGAGCCACAGCCGCGCGACCGCTTGCGGAACGGTGAGGACGCCGGTGTCTTCGTCGGAGCAATACATCTCGATCGGAATCGGATTGCCGGTTGCCGTCGCCGCGGTATCGAACTGCACGGCGAATACTACTGCCGATCCCGTGCCGGCCGCCGGCTGCCACGAGATGGTGAACGAATCGACCGGCGGATTCCGATTGATCGGATTCACCGTGTACGGCGCGGCTGTGGCCGCGGACGCCGCCACGGGTGGGAACGACGAGCTGCCAGTTGCCCCCGGCACCGTGACCGACACTTGGTTCCCGGGCGTAAACGGCATTGGCGGCGCCGTCCCCAGGTCGTACTGCCCTGTCGCGACTTGCGAGGTTCCAATGAATACGGGGAACAAGCTCGCCGTCACGCTGCCCGTCTGCACAATAACGGAGTCGCCGGCATTCAGCGCTGGAAACTGGTTGTAGGGGAACGATCCCGTGTCGGCGAGATAGGGAATCACGACGCACGAGTCTACGACGTTCCTGCTGTTCGGTACGACCACGCCGGTGCCGTTGAAAAAGTGTGCGACCGGGAACAGCACTGTGTTGCTGTCCGCATCCACCGTATCCGTCAACACCACGACGCCGAGCGGTCTGGTCGTGGGCAGATCGGTGGACAACGAACAGGCGCCGAGCACGGCCACGCCGCCAAGGACGAGCAGACGAGAAAGTTGCATGGGTGGTCCTCCGAGAGCCTTCGTCAGAATGGAAGCGGGGAGAGATGCTCGACTGAATGGTTACTCAGGACTAACCGTTGACGCCAGACCAGCCCGCCACAACAGTACGATCGATGCCAGCGCAAGCAGCATGGCGACGCCGAGTGCGCCGACGGACAGCGAATGGAGTCGATCGAACGTCAGGCGCGCGGGGTCGGTTGGGGCGAGCGACTCGATCGGTGCGGCGAGCCGTGCACGGAGCCGATCGATGCGCTGTACGGCGACGAATTGCCCCAGGGCGCAACACACGACGACGCCGCCGGAACACAGGTTGCGCGCGAGGCGCGCGCGACCCGCCGCGCTCGTGCCGCCGAGCCACAGCGCGATGAGCCCAGCGATCATTCCCCAATAGAAAACGGCCGGAAGCGTGGCGCGCACCATGGCGCCGGCCATCGACCCATCGGGCAGCGCGCGAAACGCCGCGGGCGCCACGATCGCCGAAAAGAACAGCGACGTGCCGAGCCACGCCGCAAGCACGAGCGCCGCGATCATCACCGGCGTGTTCGAGCGACTCATCCGCCGCCCAGGATGCGCACCGTGCCGTTGAGGAACGGATTCGATTCCTTCTCGCGCCCGAGCGTCGTCGCGGGACCGTGTCCGGAATACAAAATGGTGGAATCATCCAGCTGACAGATGCGCTCGAGCGACCGCACGAGATCGGCGGGGTTTGCTAACGGAAGGTCCGTGCGCCCGACGGAGCCCGCAAACAGGCAGTCGCCCACGAAGGCCATGCCGTGGCCGTGGATCACGACGTGGCCGGGCGCGTGACCAGGCGTGTCGATGACCGCAAACTCGTGCTTCCCCACACGGACGGTGTCGCCCTCTCGCATGGCCACATCGGGAGGCGGCGGCTGTTCGACGTCGAGGCCGAATGCGCGTCCCTGTTCGAGCGCCTCGTCGTACAGCGGCGCGCCATCGGGGTGCGCGTACACCGGGACATCCATGACGCGCTTGATACCGGCGATCGCGCCGATGTGATCCACGTGCGGGTGCGTCACCCAGATTGCCCGCAGCGTGGCGCCGGATTGGCGCACCGCGTGCAGAAGCCTATCCGGTTCGGCGCCGGGATCGACGAGCACGCATTCGCGCGCTCCGGTGCACACGACGAGGTGCGTATTTTCCTGGAACGGTCCGACGCGGATCGTCTCGACGCGCACGCCTAACGGGCTCCGACGGCGGCCGCCGGCGCGGCGGCTCCGCCGTCGCGCAGCGCCGCGAGATACGTCTCCGCCGCAATGGCCGCGGTCGTCGCGTCGCCTGCGGCCGTCGTGACCTGCCGCGTGAGCTGCGAGCGCAGGTCGCCTGCCACGAAGAGACCCGGGATGGAGCTCTGCATGTTGCCGTCGGTCACCACGTAGCCCGATGCGTCGTGCGCGAAGTGTTCGCCGATGATCCCCGTATTCGGACGAAACCCCACGAACACGAACAGGCCTGTCACCGCCAGATCGCGCGTCTCGTTCGTGTGCACGTTGCGCAACACCAGGTTGTCGACCAGGCCGTGCGTGTCGCCCTCGACGATCTCCACCACGGTGTCCCAGATGATTTCGATTTTCGGGTTCTCGAACACGCGCTGCTGGATGATCTTGGACGCGCGCAGCTCGTGACGCCGGTGGATGAGATAGACTTTCTCGGCGTACCGCGTGAGGAAATCGCTTTCCTCCGCGGCGGCGTCGCCGCCTCCGACGACGGCGATCGTGTGGCCCTTGAAGAACGCGCCGTCACAGATAGCGCAGTACGACACACCCTTCCCGGCGTACTCGGCTTCCCCGGGCACGCCTAACTTGACCGGCGTGCCGCCCGCGGTGACGATCACCGCCGGCGACCGATAGACGTCGCCGGCATCGGTGGTGGTCTCGAAGGTGCCGTCGGCCGCCCGATGCACCCGGTCCACCGTCACGCCTAACGCAAGCTCGGCCCCGAATTTCCGGGTGTGCTCCTCGAGCCTCTGCGCCAGCTCCCAGCCCTCGATGCGCTCGAACCCGGGATAGTCTTCGATGAGCTCCGTATTGAGCAGCTCGCCGCCGGCCGCGCCGCGCTCCAGGACCGCCGTGCGCAGCATCGCCCGTCCCGCGTACAACCCCGCCGTCAGACCCGCCGGTCCGGCCCCAACGATCACCACGTCGTAGTCGTGTGTCTGACCCACCGCCATGCTCCTTCGATCACGGGTTGAGGGACCGCCGTTGGTCCTCTGCACTCCGAAAGATAAAGCGTCGGGAAGATCACCCCGTTCCTAGCGAATGTGCCGCCCGCCATCGACGATGAGCAGATCACCGGTCACGTAGTCGGCCTCGATGAAGTACAGCATCGCCTGCGCGACATCGTTCGGAGAACCCAGACGACGCAACGGTGTGGTCCGCTCGAGATGCGCCGCATCGTCGGCGCTCCAGCTCTCGGGTAGCAACACGGCGCCCGGCGCGATCGCGTTCACGCGCACGCGCGGTGCGAGGATCCGCGCGAGCACGCGCGTCATGTGAATGCCGCCGGCCTTCGAGATGCCGTGCGCTGCGTACGCGGGCCAGGTTTCGATCCCCGCGAGATCGGCGAGATTCACGATCACGCCGCCGCGATCCGCCATCGCGCGCGCTGCCGCACGGGCACAGAAAAACGGTGCGCGCAGATTGAGCGCGAACGTGTCGTCCCAGTCGTCGGGTGTGAGCTCGTCGAGCGAGCGCCGCACCATGATCGCGGCCGAGTTGACGAGGATGTCGAGCGAGCCGAACCGCTGGACGACTTGGGCGATGAGACGGTCCGGCGCGTCCGCCTTACGCAGGTCCGACGCGAACGCCGCCGCCTCGAT
>DAHUXU010000081.1 GCA_027307005.1 Gemmatimonadota bacterium | reverse complement strand
CGTTCGCATCGACAACCGCGACGATGGCGTGCCCGGCGTGACGCAGCAGGCGGTCGCACCCGGCGACAGCTTCGTCTATCGCGTCCACTTTCCGGACGCCGGAGTCTACTGGTATCACCCCCACGTCCGCGAGGACATCGAGCAAGCGTTAGGCCTGTTCGGCAACATGATCGTCGATTCGCCCGACTCGTCCTACTATTCGCCGGCGAATCGGGAGCAGGTGCTGGTGTTCGATGACCTGCTCGTGAACGCCGATACGCTCGTTCCATATGGAAAGCCGGGACCCGACTTTGCGCTCATGGGGCGGGTCGGCAATCTGCTGCTGGTGAACGGCGAGCCGCGCTACACGCTCGACGCGCATCGCGGCGACGTGGTGCGGTTCTATCTCACGAACGCGGCCAGCTCACGCACCTACAACATCTCGTTCGGCGGCGCGCCGATCAAAGTGCTGGCGTCGGACGTGAGCCGCTTCGAGCACGAGCAACGCGTGCCGAGCGTCGTCCTCGCCCCCGCCGAGCGATACATCGTGGAAGTCCGCTTCGAGCATCCAGGGCGGTATGCGCTCGTCAATGCCGTGCAGGCGATCAACCATTTCCGCGGAGAATTCGAGGCCGAGTCGGACACGTTAGGCATGATCGACATCGACTCGTCGGCGGCCGCACCGGATTATGGCGCGGCGTTCGACGCTCTGCGCGACAACGCTGCGGTCACGCGCGACATCGACCGCTACCGCCCGTACTTCGACAAGCCGCCCGACAAGCGCCTCACCCTCACCATGCACGGGAGCGGTCTGCCGCTCGCCACGGTGCAGTTCATGAACGTGGACACTGCGTACTACGCGCCCGTCGAGTGGGTGGACGGCATGCCCGACATGAACTGGCTGTCGACCAGCGCGCAAGTCCGGTGGATCCTGCGCGACGACGCCACGGGCAAGGAAAACATGGACATCGACTGGCACGTGACGCAGGGATCAGTCGTGAAGCTCGAGCTCTACAACGACCCCAAGTCGTTCCATCCCATGCAGCACCCGATCCACTTGCACGGCCAACGCATGCTCGTGGTCGCGCGCAACGGCGTTCGCACGAAGAACCTCGTCTGGAAGGACACGGTGCTGATCCCGGTTGGCTCGACCGTCGATGTCTTGATCGACGCATCGAACCCGGGCGACTGGATGCTGCACTGTCACATCGCCGAGCACCTGGGGTCGGGGATGATGACCGTGCTCCACGTCGATCGAGCGACGCCGCCGTAACTCGTTAGGCAACAGCGGCACGGGTCAGACGCGGGTCTCCGGCTCGAAAATGCGGCGCACCTTGTTCTTGAGCCGCGAGAGCGAAAAGCGATAGGCGTCCTCGTACTCCCGAGCGAGGCGCGCGTGCTCGTTGTACAGATGCGTGATGATGACGTTGCGCTCCATCACCTCATCGACGAAACGCTCGAGACTGACCGATGCGCCGTCGGCGTCCGCCTCGCGCGGCCACGATGCGGGATCGTAGCCGAACACCACGAAGTCTCTCGCATAA
>DAHUXU010000072.1 GCA_027307005.1 Gemmatimonadota bacterium | reverse complement strand
ATTTAGTGATGCTGCCGATGTGGGTGTTCTCGGGCGTCTTCTTCTCGGCCTCGAACTTCCCGAAGACGATGCAGCCCTTCATCCAGGCGCTGCCGCTCACCGCGGTGAACAACGCCCTGCGCGCGAACATGCTTCAGGGTGCGGGGCTCGGCCACGTGGCCGGCGAGTTAGGCATAGCCCTGGCCTGGCTGGTGGTCAGCTTCCTCGTCGCGTTGAAGTTATTCCGCTGGAAGTAGCCGCTCGCCTGCGCGCACCCTATTACTCCGCGCGAAGTGCGATCACCGGATCGACACGAGACGCTCGATGCGCGGGCACGTACGCGGCAAGTAGCGCAGCGGCCGCCAAGAGCAACGCCACAATCGTGCAAGTGGCCGGATCCACCCGCCCTATTTCCGCCAGCAATGACCGCAACACGCGACTCAGGGCGAAGGTCAAGATGGCGCCGAGCAATAGTCCAGTGCCGACCAACCTCGCCGCCTCCATCACGACAAGCTGTGTAATTGCGGACGGGAGCGCGCCGAGTGCCAAGCGGATTCCCATCTCTCGCCGTCGCTGCACGACCGAGTACGCGACCACACCATAAAGTCCAACAGTCGACAGGGCTAACGCAATACCCGCGAACACGGACAAGAGGAACATGGTGAAACGGCGTCCTGCAAAGAGCGCCGCAAACTCTGCCGCCATTGCCCTGCCACTGATACGGATCTGCGGATTGATCGTTGCCGCCAATCGGCTCGTCGACGCGAGGAGCTCGGGTGAAGCGCCACGCGTCCGAAGGATCATCGTTGTGCCCGTGTTTGCTCCGGACGGTTCGTAGATCTGATCCGCGAGCGCCCCGGCGAAGCCAGGTGCCTTCATCTGGGCCACGACGCCTACGACGACGTGCCATGGCCCCTTAGGGTCGATACGAAATCGCTTGCCTAACGCACTACTCCCAGGCCAGAAGTGGCGAGCCGTTTCCGTGCTGACCATGGCAGTGTGTGTCAGCGTGTCCTCATCGAAAATCCGACCGGCCACGACTGGCAGCCGAAGCACCCTGAAGTAGTCCGGCTGCACGACGTCGTAGCCAATCATCTTTACCGAGTCGTTTGCGCCTGTTGGGCGGCCGGCGATTTCCATGGCCGCGCCAATCGCGACGCCGGAGTATGGAGGTGCTCCGTGCGCGAGTGTCACGTCCTCAACTCCCTGAAGAAGGCGCACGTGCCGAACGAGCCGATCCATCACGGCCTTTTTCTGAGCAGGTGCCGCATAAAGAGTCCGCGGCAGCGACACATACAGCGCGGTGAGACTGTGCGGGTCAAAGCCGATATCTTCCTTCTGCAGACTGTGCACCGTCCGAATCAGCAAGGCCGCCGCAACCAGCAGCGCCGTGGACAGGCCGACCTCACCGACAATGAGCGCAGCGCGAAGTCGGCCAACGTCGCGGCCGCCCGAAGCCGTTCGCGAAGTGCTCTTGAGCACGTCTGCGGGATTTCGCTGAGCGCCGATCAGCAACGGCACTATCCCGAACGCCAATCCTGTCGCAATCGAAATCCCGACGGTCCAGAGAACCGACGTGACGTCTAGCCGTGCCGAGTCGAGTGCATCCAGCGCAGCCGGCCGCGTCGAGTCAACCAGGGCGATACCACGCCACGCCACCAGCACACCAAGCGCCCCGCCCATGATTGTGACGCACAGACTCTCTACTGCGAATTGCCGCAGCAGGCGACCTCGACTAGCGCCTAACGCAATACGCATCGAGAGCTCGCGCTGTCTGCTCGCTGCCCGCGCGAGGAAGAGATTGGCCACGTTCCCGCAGGCGATGAGCAAGACTAGCCCCACGGCCCCGGCGACCAACGCCATCGTCTTCTCGACATGGGAGCCGAGGTAGTCGCGAAGTGGAACGACTTGAACACCCGGTTGCTGCCCCGCAGGTGTCCAAGGCCGCGCGGTGGCGGCCAGAATGCCTGCGAGCTCCCGCTCTGCCATCACGACTGAAACTCCGCGGCGCAGGCGTGCCCATGGTATCACGATGCCGCTGTCGCCGGTGTCCACGAGTGGAAGCCAAACACCGATCGGCGGCGCCCCCGGCAGGTCGATCCCGGCCGGCATGACACCGACGATGGTGTGCACTGTCCCGTTCACGTCGAGTCCACGCCCGACAACGTCTCGCGCACCACCAAACCGACTGCGCCACAAGCCATAGCCCAAGAGAACGCTCGGAGCAGCGCGCCGCGTAGTTTCGTCCGGAGTGAAGCTGCGACCGAGCACTGGCCTAACGCCCAGAAAGGACGGCACATCGGCGGACATCGCCTCGGCATGAACGAGCTCGGGCTCGGCTCCGCCGACAAGCAGGGCATCGTCGCGCGGCTGCAGCCACACAACCTTCTCGAGGGTCCGAGCGCGATCACGCCACGCATCCGCGATCGGCCTCGATGGCATCAGCAAAATGATTTGTGGACCGGAGCCCTGGTCAAGACCGTATCCTGGTGTGGTTTCATAGAGGCGGACGATGCGGTCGCTATCCCGGAACGGAGCCGGATCGAGTAGCAAGTTGTGCACGACGCTGAACATTGCCGTCGTGACGCCGATGCCTAACGCCAATGTCAACACCGTCACAGCCGCGAACGCCGGGTGCCGCCGAAGTTGCCGCAGCGCGAACGTCAGATCCGTACCCGCGGCACTCCCACGCCCCGCACGCGCTTCGCGCGGGGCGTCGGCCGGGCGGCCGCTCATCAGTCCTTCGGGTTCGTCGCCCATACGGTGACGTCTTTCACCAACACGCGGTCGTCCAGCATTAACATGCTCGCAATCACGTCCGCGATGTCCTCGGCGTGCAGCTTGGTCGGATTCTCGCCGCCACCGGGCCGCCCCGAGTTCGAGCGAAACTCGGTGAGCACCTCGCTGGGATTGATCTGCATCACCCGAATGCCATACTGCCGCAGCTCCGTCCGCCACACGTCCGTTAGGCCGGCGAGCGCGAACTTGCTCGACGCGTAGGCCGTCCCGTTCGCCCCACCGCGCTGTCCCGACGTGGACACCACGTTGACGATGTTGCCGCCTTGCTGTCGCACGAAGTGGCGCGCCGAATCCCGCGCCACCAGCATTGCGCCCAACACGTTCGTCTCCCACACGCTCCGGACGTCGGCCGCCGTCATGTCGATCAGCGGTGCGAACCGGCCGAATCCGGCGTTGTTGATCAGCGTGTCGTACCCGCCTAACTCTCGGATCGCCGTCTCGACCAGCCGAGCGACGTCGGCCTCGCGGCTCACGTCGGCCTCGATCGCCACGGCGCCCGCCGACTTGGCCGCCGCGCGCAACCGATCGCCGTTGCGTCCGCAGATCGCCACCCGCGCGCCGGCCGACACCAGGCGCTTCGCCGTCGCCAACCCGATCCCCGAGCTGCCGCCCGTCACCAGGACCTTCGCGTTCTTCAGTTCCATCGTCATCCCTCGAGCGAAATCAGTCGTCCCCGTGCGCTGGCTCGGCGTCGGGCACCGCGAACTCGCCCGTGCCGCGCCGCTTGAAGAAGCGCTGCGCCAACGCCTCCTTCCAACCCTCGAGAATCTCGTACACGGTCGGGATGACTAACAAGGTCAGCAGTGTCGACGTGATCACGCCGCCGATCACGGCCCGGCCCAACGGCGCCCGGAAGTCCGCGCCCTCGCCGAACCCGATGGCCACCGGCAACATGCCCGCGATCAGCGCCAGCGTCGTCATGATGATGGGCCGCAGCCGGATGCGGCCCGCCTCGATCAGCGACTCGCGCAGCGGGAGCCCGCGCTCGCGCGCCCACTTCGCGAAATCGATGAGCAGAATCGCGTTCTTGGCCACGATGCCCATCAGCAGAATCACGCCGATCAGGCTCATGATGTTGATCGTGCTGCCGGTCGCGAGCAGCGCCAGGACGACGCCGATGAGCGACAGCGGCAGCGACACCAGAATCGCGATCGGATCGAGGAACGACCCGAACTGGACGACGAGGATGAGATACATCAGCAGAATCGCGATGCCTAACGCCATCGCCATGCGGCCATAGACCTCCGCCTGGTCCTGTGCCTGCGCGCCCTGCGTGATGTCCACACCCGCCGGCAGCGTGAGCGTAGCGATACGCGCGTTCATTTCCTTCAGCACCTGGGTGAGCGGCCGTCCCTGCACGTTGGCCTCCACGCTCACCACCTTCTCGTGGTTCAGGTGCTGGATCTCCGCCGGTCCGACGCCTTCGGCGACCGATGCGATCTGGCCTAACGGAATGGTGACCGGCGCCGCACCCTGTCCACCGCCCACGACCAGCGGCAGACGCGACAGGTCCGCCGCCCGCTCGCGCGATTCCGGCGCCAGCCGCACCGTCACGTCGCGCGTCTCGCCGGACGGATCCACCCAGTCGCCGGCCTTGAGCCCCGCGAACTCCGGCCGCAGCGACTGCGCCACCTGGTCCACCGTTATGCCTAACGAACCGGCCAGCGGCCGGTTCACCTGCACCTCGAGCTCCGGCTTCTGCCCGCGCACCGACAACCCGACGTCCACCGCCCCCGGCACCTGCGCCGACACCCGCGCCGCCTGCTCGGCGAACGTCCGCAGCACGCTCTGGTCGTTGCCCCGAATCTGGATCTGAATCTGCTTCATCGTGCCGCCGAACCCGCTCGTGAACACCGACGGCGTGGCGCCGCCGATCCGCTGCAGCTCGCGCCGCAGGATCTCGCCTAACTGATCCTCGCTCAGCGACCGGTCCGCCTTGGGGACGAGCCGCGCGTACACGTGCGCCTGATCCACCCCCGGCGCCCTCCCCATCAGCTCCGTGCCGACCGTCGTGTACGTGTACGCCACCTCGCGATGCGCGCGCGCGATCCGCGCCGCCTCCTCCGCCTTGAGCTTGGTGTACTCGAGGTTCGATCCCGGCGGCGTCTGGATGATGAAGTCGATCTCGCTCCGATCGCTCACCGGGACGAACTCGGCGCCCACCTTCTGACTCGCGACGAGCGCGATCGCGCCGGCGAAGCTCACGAATGCCAGCGCGACCATGGCCGCACGATGGTCCAGCGCCCACCCGATCACGTGCTTGTAGCCGTCGGCCATCCGCTCGAACCACGCGTTGAATCGCTCCAGGTGCCGCGAGACGAAGCCGCGGTGCTGATGCGCTTCCACCTGCGGATCCGCCCAGTACGCCGAGAGCATCGGGTCGAGCGAGAACGAGACGAAGAGCGAGACCAGCACCGCGCACGCGATCGTGAGCGCGAATGGTTTGAACCATTGCCCGGCCAGCCCGTACATGAATGCCACCGGCACGAACACCGCGACGATCGAGAACGTCGTCGCTGCCACCGCCAGCCCGATCTCGTTGGTCCCCTCGTGCGACGCCTCGTAATGGTTCTTCCCCATCTCGATGTGCCGCACGATGTTCTCCCGGACCACGATCGCATCGTCGATCAGGATGCCGATCGCGAGCGACAGGCCTAACAGAGACATCGTGTTCAGCGTGAAGCCGAACACCCACACCGCGATGAACGACGCGAGCACGCTCACCGGCAGCGCCAGGCCCGTGATCACCGTCGATCGCCACGAGTTCAGAAACAGGAATACGACCAGCACCGTCAGCAGCGCTCCCTCGACCAGCGCTTCCTCGACGTTGGCCACCGCGTGCTGCACGCGCTCGCCGGCATTCTGCACGACCTCCAGCTTCGCGCCCGCCGGCAGGGTCTGCTGCAACCGCGCCACGTGCTCGAGCACCGCCTTGCTGACGGCCGTCGTGCTGTAGCCCTTCGACTTCTTGATGTCGATGCCCACCGCCTCGCGGCCGTTGAACATCGCGCTCGTGCGCGCTTCCTCCGTCCCGTCGAACACCGACGCCACCTGGCCTAACCGAATCACCGCGCCCTTGCGTTCGGCGACGACCAGGTTGGCGAAATCCTGCGCGCCTTCGAGCCGCCCCTTGAGACGGATCGACTGCTCTTCCAGCGCGCTGTTCAACCGTCCGACCGGAGCCGCCAGATTCTGCTGCCCGATCGCCTGCACCACCTCCGCGATGCTGACCCCGTTCGCCTGCAAATCGCTCGGGTGAACCTGCACGGTCATCTCGCGCTTGATGCCGCCCGCCACCGTCACTTCGCCCACCCCCGGCACCGCGCGCAAGTCGCGCACGATGCCCGGATCGGCAATGCGCGTCAGCGTCGCCGGTGGAATCGTCAACGAGGTGAGCGTGAGCGACACGACCGGCATTTCGCTCGGATCGAGCCGGCTCAGCACCGGCTCTTTCATCTCGGTGGGCAGATCTTCCCGTTTCGACGAGATGGCGTCGCGAATGTCCTGCGACGCCTGCTGGATGTCCTTGTCGTAGTCGAACACGACCAGAAACTGCGCCAGCCCGTCGGTCGACGTCGACGTCGTGCGCTGCCAATCGATGCCCGTGATCGACGAGAACGCATCTTCGATCGGATCCACGACCTCGCGCTCGACCACGTCGGGTGACGCGCCGGGATACGAGATGCTCACCGCGATCATCGGCTGCTGGATATCGGGGAACTCATCCGTCTGCAGCCGGAACAGCGACGCAACGCCGAACGCGACGAGCGCCAGGATCACCGTGATCGTGACGATCGGCCGCTTGATGGCAAAATCGGAAATGAACATGAGCGCCCCGCCTGCCTAACGCCCGGCCGTCGTCGAATCGGACGACAGCAGGATCTTGACCGGCGTGCCCGGCGTGATGCCCTGCGCCGCCCCGATGAGCACGGTGTCGCCGGCCGACAACCCCGCCGTCACCTCGTACACGCCGCGCACGTCGTCGCGCATGCCTAACTGTACAGCCACCCGCTCGGTGCGGCCGCCTTTCACGCGCAGCACGGCCGGCGTCACGCCGCGTTGGTCCACGGCGGTCAGCGGCGCCACCAGCGCCGTCCGCGTCTCCGTCGCCACCCGCCCCTGTGCGAACAATCCCGCCACCAGATCGCTCCGGTCGTTCGGAATCCTGACATCGATCCTGATCTGGCGCGTCACCGGGTCGGCTGCCGGACTCACGAACTCGATGTGCCCAACGAAGGTCCGCCCCGGATACCCCGACACCGTGAACCGCACCGGCGCCCCGCGCTTGATCGCGGCAATCTGCTCCGACGGCACCGACGCCTCGAGCCGCATGCTCGCCGGATCGATCACCGTCATCAGCGCGGTGCCGGGCTGCACCACGTCGCCCGCGCTCACCTGGCGGTCGCTCACCTGCCCGTCGAACGGCGCGCGAATGAAGGTCTTGTCCAGCGTCTGCCGGGCCTGCGTGAGGCGAGCCTGCGCGTCCTCGTTCGCCGCCGCCGCCGCCGCGAGCTCGCTCTGCGCCGCTTCCAGATCGCGCTCGGCGATCGCGCCGGCCTTCTCCAACGCAGCCGACCGATCGAGGTTGCGCTGCGCATTGTCCAACGACAGCTTGGCCGAGCGCGCCGCGGACTGCGCGGACAACGCCGCCTGGCGGAGCGCCGTGTCGTCGATGCGCGCCAACAACGCGCCGCGCCTAACGGACTGTCCCCGGTCCACGTACGTCTGCAGCACGGGCCCCGCCACCTCCGCGCGCAGCGTCGCGGTCTGCCGCGCCTCGAGCGTTCCCGAGATCGCCGGCCCGCTCTGCAGCTGCTCCACCGCCGCAACCGCGATGTTCTCGCGTCCCACCTCGACGGCCGCCGGCGCCGAGGCCGGCGCGGCGCCGTTGCCCCGACACGCGGCCACAATCGCCGGCGCCGCCAGCAGCGCGCCGCGGCGCACCAGC
>DAHUXU010000714.1 GCA_027307005.1 Gemmatimonadota bacterium | reverse complement strand
CGTTCGCGCGCACCCTGTGCCAGCACCGACGCGAGCTTCTCGCCTGGTTTGCTGCCCGCGGCCTCTTCGCCCACGGGACCACCGAGGGCTTCAACAACAAGGCGCGAGTCACGACACGAAAGGCCTATGGCTTTCGAAGCTATGAACACGCCGAAATTGCACTCTATCACGCGCTCGGCCACCTACCCGAACCCGATTGGCTCACCCACAGATTCGGCTGACGAGGCGCGCATTCATGTCGCGCGTTTTCCGCGGCACCCAAGGTGCCTGTCATCGGAGCCCGGGTTCTCGGCGTATTGTGTCAACGATGTTGTAGTTCGGCGAAAAAACCTTAGGGCCCGGGAAAGGTCGAGTCGATCGAATCGGCCACGGAGGTGCTGTTAGGGGATCGACAGGATCTCGCCGACGTGATCTACCGTCGATGTGAGCGTGGGCGCAGAGAATGTGGTTCGCCAGAAGTGGCGCCTGTTGAAGGCAACGATGGACGAGCGCGCGCGTCGACTGTGGGCGGGCACGGAGGCTGGCGCGATTGGTTGGGGAGGGGTGGCGGCGGTGGCGCGCGCGACGGGCATGGCGATCAGCACGGTGCGCAAGGGGCGAGACGAAGCTCGCGCCGGTGCAAAGCCCGAAGACGTCGTCAAGGTTCGACGCAGCGCCGGCAAACGGCCGTACGAGGTCGCCCATCCCGAAGTGTGGCCGGCCCTGGAGAAGCTCGTCGATCCGGTCACGCGCGGCGATCCGGAGTCGCCGCTGCGCTGGACGTGCAAGAGTACGCATGCGCTGTCGGCGGAGCTGTTCGAGCGGCACGGCATCCGTCTCAGTTACAAGACGGTGGCCAAGCTGCTGCGCGAGCACGGCTATAGCCTTCAAGCGCCAAACAAGTCGGTGGAAGGTGCGCAGCATCCGGACCGTAACGCGCAGTTCGAGCACATCAACGCGAAGGCGCAGGCCTGCGTCGAGCAGGGCATACCGGTCATCTCCGTCGACACCAAGAAAAAGGAGCTGGTCGGCAACTTCAAGAACGGCGGTCGTGAGTGGCAACCCAAGGGCGAGCCCGACCTGGTCGATGTTCACGACTTTCCATCCGACGCGGTCGGCAAGGCGATCCCGTATGGCGTCTACGATGTGGCCGCGGACGACGGCTTTGTCAGTGTCGGTATCGACCACGACACGCCGGTGTTCGCGGTGACCTCGATCGAGGCATGGTGGGCCCAGGTCGGCGTCAAACGATACCCCGAGGCGCGAGACCTATTCATCACCGCCGACGCCGGCGGCAGCAACAGCTATCGGTCGCACGTGTGGAAGTACGAGCTGCAGCGCGTCGCCGACAAGCTCGACATCTCGATCCGCGTCAGCCACTTTCCGCCTGGCACGAGCAAATGGAACAAGGTGGAGCACCGCCTGTTTTCCTTCATCTCCATCAACTGGCGCGGACGCCCACTGCGGACCTACGAGACCATCATCAACCTCATCGGCAACACGACCAACCGAGGTGGCCTCCTCGTACGCGCGCGACTCGATCGTCGCCGATACCCTACCGGTAAGAAGATCTCGAAAAAGCAATTACGAGAGCTGAAAATCGAGCGCGATGACTTCCACGGCGACTGGAACTACGTCATCAGGCCGCGCATCGATCGACCGTGACCCGTCGACTTCGACATTCCCGGGCCCTTACCGTGGCGCAGCGCGGTTCGTTCGCTCGAGGCTCCAGAAACGCCGCGCGTCACGCGAAAACGGCTCTATGAGCCGCAGGGCGAGTCACATGCACTCGCTCACGCCGAAGTATCGACC
>DAHUXU010000708.1 GCA_027307005.1 Gemmatimonadota bacterium | reverse complement strand
TGTTCGCGCTGCTGCTGGCGCTGGTGCGGCGCGTCGCCGCCGCCGACCGGTCGATGAAATCGGGCGCCTGGGACCGGAAGGCGTTCACCGGCACCGAGCTCTACGGCAAGACGTTAGGCCTGGTCGGGGCTGGCCGCATCGGCAGCGAGGTCGCGCGCCGGGCGCGCGCGTTCGGCATGCGCGTCGTCGCGTTCGATCCCTACCTCGCGGCCGACCGCGCCGCGGAGCTCGAGATCGAGCTGGCGCCGCTCGAGCAGGTCGTGGAACGTGCGGACGCGATCACCGTGCACGTGCCCCTCACCGACGCGACACATGGACTGCTCGACGCCGCGATGCTCGCGCGCGCCAAGCGCGGCGCCGTGGTCGTGAACTGCGCGCGCGGGGGCATCATCGATGAGCACGCGTTGATCGATGCGCTCCGCGAGCACCGGCTCGCCGGCGCGGCGCTCGACGTCTACGAGCAGGAACCGCTGCCGGCCGACCATCCGCTGCGCCTGCTCGACAATGTCCTGCTCACGCCGCACCTCGGCGCGTCCACGGCGGAAGCGCAGCGCAACGTGGCGCTCGAGATTGCCGATGCGGTGCGCGCCGCGCTCGCCGACGGCGACCTCTCGCGCGCGGTGAACGCACCGGCGGTCGGCGGCGACGACATGCGCCGGGCCGGCCCGCTGCTCACGCTGGGGGCGACGTTAGGCGTGGTCGCGGCCGCGATCGCCGACGCGCCGGTGCAGGAGGTGGAGGTCACCCTCGCCGGCAGCACGCCGCGGCTGCTGCGACCCCTCGTGCCGTGCGTGCTCGTCGGCCTGCTGCGGTCCACGTTAGGCGCGGCGCGCGTCAACTTCGTGAACGCCGCCTGGCTGGCGAAGGGGCGCGGCATCGCGGTCACGCAGGCGCAACGCGAACAGCACGCCGACGGCGGCGACCGCGTCGAGGTCCGCGTGCGCGCCGGCGACCGCGTGACGCTGGCCGCTGGCACGCTGGTGGGACAGCGGCCGCGGCTCGTGCGGATCGGCGAGTATCGTCTGGACGTCGAGCCGCGCGGCACGCTGGTCGTGCTGCGCAACCGCGATGTGCCGGGCGTCATTGGCCGCGTGGGCACGTTGTTCGGCGCGGCCGGCATCAACATCGGCGAGTATCACCAGTCGCGCCTGGCCGCCGGCGGCGAAGCGCTGGCGGTGCTCAACGTCGATGCGCCGCTCGCACCGGCGGTGCTGGACGACCTCCGCGCCCTGCCCGGCGTCACCGACGTCAGGCAGGTGGAGGTCGGCGACGGCGTTGCCGTCCGTTAGAAGGTCGAGAAGTCCTTGCGCGACACGCGCGTGGTGTCGCCCACGTAGACGAACTGGATGCGCGAGAAATAGCGCTTGCCGGCGCTGCGGACGTCGCCGGTGGTCACGTTGCGCAGCTCTTCCATCGCGTCCGATGCTTTGCGATAGTCGCCCTGATACAATTGGGCGCGCGCGAGGAAATCCGCCTGCGCATCGTCCGTGCTGTTCGACGCGAGATAGTCGAAGATGAAGCCGGCCGTGAAGTACGGCATGTCGATGGAGTCGGGCGGCACGTGCTCCACCCACTTGATCTGGTCCTTGACTAACGGCAGCACGTGCGCCGGCGACGACGTCGAGAAGTACACGCCGCCGGCCGAGACGCCGCGATCCGTGAACGGCGCGTAGGCGGCGTAGCTGAGCCGGTGCTGGTCGCGCACCATGTCGCCGACGCGGGACGACAAGAGCGCCGTCGCCACGCGGAAGGCCGCATAATCCTTGGCCGATGCCGGCGGCCCTTCGAACACGCCGAGCACGTAGTTCGTTGCCACCGGGCGCTCGCGCATCACCACCGGCACCGGCGGCGGCGCGGAGTCCTGCGGCAGCGACCACACATAGTCGCCTCTGGGCAGCGTCGCCAGCGTGGCGCCCGCGGCCCGCTCCACCGCCGCGCGGCTCAGGTTGCCGACCACGACGAGCAGCATGCGCGACGTCACCATCTGCGTCCGCTCATACGCCGCCAGCGCCGCCGAGTCGAGCGTGCCTAACGATTGCTCGGTGCCGTACGGCTCGTAGCCGTACGCGCGGCCGTGGAACGTCACGCTGTCCGAGAGCAGCCGCAGATAACCGTCGGGGCTGATGAGCCGCTGGTGCACCGTCGATCGCATCTGATCCCGCACCAGCGCAACCGATGCCGGCGCGAGCGTCGGATGCATGACGCGCTCCGCGAACACGTTCCAGCTCGAATCGAAATCCGCCGTCACCGCGCGAAAGCCGACTTCGGTCCAATCGTCGGAGGCATCGATGTCGAATTCACTGCCCGTCCGAGCCCACGCCTTGCGCGTGGCGTCGCCGGGATATTTGGCCGTGCCGTATTTCGACGTGCGCAGCAGCAGCGCCTCGATGCCCTGCGTCGCTTCGGTGAGCTGGCGCCGTCCGCCCAACAGATACAGGTGGACCGCCACCACATCATTCGCGTAGTTGGCGCGCTGGATGACTTGGAGGCCGCCGACGGTGTAGGACACCGTGACGCTGTCCAATGGCACGAGCCGGCCGGTCGCCGTGGCCACCTGCAGCTTCTGCTCGGGGCGCGCGCTGGCGCACCCGCCTAACGAATAGCACGCGAGCGCGGCGACGCAGGCCGCGCCGCTCCGGGCCAACCAGGGGGCGCGCGTCATGGAGTGTTCTCCGCCATCTGAAGGTATTCCTGCAGCATCACGTTCACTTTGTCCGCGTCCTGCGGCCGCACGAGCACGCCGATCACGAACGGATGCCCGACGATGTATCGTTGGGCGAACTGCTGCAGATCGGCCGGCGTCCGCGTCGACAGGCTGTCCCCGTACGACATGTAATAATCGAGTCCGCTCGTGGCCCACCAATCTGCATACTCGTAGGCGAGGCTCGGCCCGCGCTCGAGGTCGAAGGACTGCGCCACCCGGCGCTGCTTCGCCGCGATCGACAACGCATCCTGATCGAAGTACGACGCATTGCCCATCAACATCAGCTCGGTCTGCAGCACGGTGAGCGCAGCCGCGAGATGATCGACAGTCGTCGTGCCCGAAAACTCGATGGCCCCGACGTGCGCTTGCGTGTTGTACTCCAGCCCCGCGCTCTGAAACAGATCGGACTCGACCAACCGCTTCTGGAACTCCGATTCCTCGTCGCTCACGAGCTGCGACAGCACATCGGCCGCGTACGTGTCGCCCTGTTGCGACGTCGCACTCGGCCCCTGCCATTCGACGAGGATCGTGACATCCGGGACGTCGGCGGTGACGACGATGGCGCTCGACTTGGCGAGCGGCGGCACCCTGGGCACGGGATGCGCCGCGTACGGATCCGCACGCCGCTTCCACCCGCCGAAGTGCGATTGGGCCCACGAGAGCACCTTGGGCGTGGACACGTCGCCGGTCACCACCAGCGCCGAGTTGTTAGGCACGTAGTAGGTGTGGAAAATCTGATCGAGCCGCTGTGGCGTGGCGGCGAACAGCGGCAGCGCCGATCCGAGCGCATCCTTCTGCGGCCACCCGGCGCCCCACAGTGCGCGGGAGACGGCCTGGTTGAGATGCGTGCGCGGATCGGACATGTCGCGGCTCAATTCGTCGATCACGACCATGCGCTCTTTGTTCAGATTGTCCTGCTCGAAGTGCGGCTCGCGCACCAGACGGGCGAGGATGTCCATCCCGTGATCGACGTTCTGCGACGGGAGCGTCAGATAATACGACACGAGCTCTTCCTGCGTCTCGCCGTTGTACGCGGCGTGCAGCGGCCCGATGTCCTGCTGAAAGCTCTGTTGCTCGATGCCGCGGTATCCACTGAACAACATGTGCTCGAAGAGGTGCGGCACGCCTTCGTCGGTGGTGTCCTGCGACATGGCGCCGGTCTTGACCACCAGGTCGACCGTCGCCAACGGCACGGCGTGATTCTCGACGACGATCACGCGCATGCCGTTGGCGAGGGAATCGCGATGCGTGATGTCGCTGAGCGCGTGCTGCGCGGCGGCCGGGGACGCGAACGGCAGAAGGACGAGCGAGACCAACCAACAGGTGCGGACCCAAGCGTTAGGCAACGCTGGGCGGCGCGGGCGGGGAGCCGGCGCGGTTCCGACGACCATCACGATGCACGCTCCATGCGGGCGGGGCGCGCCGCATCGTCGCGGCGCAACGCAACAACTTGCAACCGCAGCCGGGACGACGCAAGAGGCCGTCCCGTCACCATTCGCCCAACGATACCCTAACGAATGGAGTTAGGCGTCTCGAATCGCGTCACACCGTGTGGTGCGCCCGCGTCAGCCCGGCCAGGCGCCGAGCAGCCGGCGCAGCACCACCAACTCGCCGAGGTGATACGACGTATGCGTGGCTGCCACCAAAACTTCGCGCACCAGAGTCTGCCCCGAACCGTGGGCGAACGGCGCGTAGAGGTCGTTCGCCGGATCGCGCACCAGCCGCTCGAACGCCTCGCGGTCCGCGCGGTGGCGCGCGATGCTGTCGTTCCAGGCGTTCGCGTTCGGCGGGACCGGGTCCGCCGGCCAGTACTCGCTCGGAAAGTCCGGCGACACATGCGACGGATCGCGGCTGAACTCGAGAATGTCCCAGAACGCGATGCGGATGTGCTCGAGGATCATCCACGGCGAGTACGGCGCTCCGTTAGGACGCTGCCCTCGCAGGTCGGCCGGCATGTTCGCCACCACATTCTCGTACGTCCCGTGCGCGTGCCCGCCCCGCAGCACAGACACCAGTTCCTCGCGGACAGCGTCGTCGTCAGTCGGATCGGCGGCGCTCCGGGTGCGCGAGGGCCGAGCACTGCCTCGCGCACGCTTTGCCGTCGAGCGCCGACCGGTGCGCGCCGGCGACCGCTTCTTCTTCTGTGTCTTGGCCATGTCCGGATCGCTCCGCCGCGGCCTCTGCCGCGACCATCAACCCATGGGGTGTGCGAGTGCGAAAATCCAGATCGCGGCCGCGATCAGCAGGACGATGCCCGCCACCGTCACCTGCGCCCGAATCTTCCGCTCACCATGACTCATGTGCGTCCTCCCATCCGTGCCATCAGCCGCCGCTCACTGCGGGCAGAATCGTCACCCGACTTTCTGGCGAGACCGGCGTCGCCAATCCCAGCGAAAAGCGCACGTTGTCTTCATCGACGAACACGTTCAGGTGCTGCCGCACGTCGCCCTGCTCCGTGAGGACCCGGTCGCGCACGCCAGGGTACTGCTCGCCTAACGCTTCCAGCGCGTCGCCGACGGTGTCACACCGCTCGCGCAGCTCCACCGCGGCACGGCCGCCGGCGTACGGCTGCAGCGGACCGGGAATCGCGACCACCACCGGCACTAGCGAGCCCTCCGCACCGGACGGTGCGCCGACGCCTTCTTCCGCCGCGCCGTCGCCATTTTCCGCGTTGCGTGCGACGTCGCTCGCGGCATGACCGCCGCTTTCACGCACACCACCGACGGCAGTGACCTGGCCACCATGTCCCACGTCGCTCCCTCGTCGCGTGACGCGAACACCTTGCCGCTGCGCGTGCCGAAGTACACGCCGGCCGGATCGCTCGCATCCGTGTCCAGGCCGTCCCGCAGCACGCTCTCGAACGCGCCCTCCTGCGGCAAGCCGCGCGAAAGCGCCTTCCACGACTTCCCCGCATCTCGCGTCCGGTAGACGCGCAGCTTGGCCTCGGGCACGCACCGAAACTGGTCGGATTCGAGCGGCACGATGTAGGCCGTGTCGGGATCGTGCGGATGAATAGCCATCGCGAAACCAAAGTCCGATGGGACACCGTTCGCGATGTCGTGCCACGTCTCGCCCCAGTCATCGCTTCGATACAGACCCCAATGGTTCTGCAGGAACATCCGCTCGGGGCGCGACGGATGCGACACCACCTTGTGCACGCACTGTCCGAATTCCGGATATTTGTCGGGCAGGAATTCGGCGCGGACGCCGACGTTGCGCGCCCGCCAGCTCTTGCCGCCGTCGTCCGAGCGGTAGAAGCCGCCCGTCGACATGGCGATGCCGATGCGCCCGTCGCCTAACGGAACGATGGTGTGCAGGCACTGCCCGCCGCCGCCCGGCGTCCACTTTGGCCGGTGCTCGTGGCCGAGGAGTCCGGCGTTCGCCGTCCAGGTCTTGCCGGCGTCCTGCGACTCGAACAACGCCGACGGTTCGACGCCGCAGTACATCACATCGGGCCGATGCGCCGGACCCGGGCGAATCTGCCAGATCTGCTTGAGCGCGAGTCCCGACTCGGCCGGAAACTTGATCGCGTGCTCTGCTTTCTCACTCCACGTTTTGCCGAGGTCGTCGCTCGACCTGAGCGACGATCCGAAAAAAGGATTGCCCGTGCCGGCCCATATGCGCTGGCGGCCGGCGCGTCCATCGAACGCCATCGCGTATACCGGTTCGCCGCGGAGATACGGACCCGACATGGTCCACTTTGTACGAGCGCCGGTCGAGCGAAAGACGAACGCCCCCTTCGTGGTGCCGACGAGAAGAAGCACGCCGCTATTCGCAGGCTTCTTGATCATGCCAAACGCTCCATAATCGGTAGAGTGGAATTTCGGGACGCCGAGCTGCGTCGAATCGATGGCACGTCCCGTTAAATGATGCCAAGCAACGGCGACAGACGCCAGACTCGTGGGAAGGCGTCAGGGCTCGGCCCTCCCAAAGTTCGCGACTGCTGTCCGAACTGGAAAACGGAGCCGCGACCGGGAGCGCGCGGGGCGTTGCATCTGCAATACCGGGCGCACATCGTTCACCGAATCCCTTGGGCTCGAAGCGTTTGTCGCGAGTCGCAAAGAACGATTTCTGGCGGTCCGCAGCCCGTCGGACACGTCGTCCCCCAACACTGCACCCGCCCCATGAACGAGCGAGCGCCGACACCTTCCCAAAGCGATGCCGGCGTTCGCCGTGCGGTTGTGACCGGTATGGGTGCGATTACGCCGGTCGGTAACACCGTTCGAGAATCCTGGGACGCCTTGCTTCGCGGCGTGAGCGGCGCGGCGCCGATCACTCGGTTCGACGCGTCGGCGCTGGCCACGCGATTCGCGTGCGAGGTGAAGGGATTCGACCCGGCTTCGCATCTCGACCGGAAACTCGCCGGCCGGACGGACCGCTACTCGCAGTTTGCGCTGGTGGCGGCCGATGAAGCGGTGCACGACGCGGGACTTTCGCCGGGCGACATGCCGTCCGCGGAGCGCGATCGCGTCGGCTTCTTCCTGGGTACCGGCGTGGGCGGGATCGAGACCTTCGAAGCGCAGGCGTTGATCTTCGCCAAGAGCGGGCCTCGGCGTCTTTCACCGTTCTTCATCCCGATGATGATTCCGAACATGGCGTCGGGGCTCATCGCGATGCGCTACGGATTTCGGGGGGCGGGGCACGCGGTGTCATCGGCGTGCGCCACGGGCAACCACGCCCTTGCCGACGCGCTGGCCACGATCCAGCTCGGCCGTGCCGAGGTGGTGCTCGCCGGCGGCAGCGAGGCGGCGGTCTGCGCGTTAGGCATCGGGGGCTTCGACGCGATGCGCGCGCTCTCCACCCGCAACGACAGTCCGCAGACGGCGAGCCGTCCGTTCGACGCCACGCGCGACGGCTTCGTGTTGGGCGAAGGGGCCGGCGTGCTGGTGATCGAATCGCTCGAGCATGCCCGGCGGCGCGGCGCGCGCATCTACGCCGAGTTGTGCGCGGTGGGCGCGGCGGCCGACGCGTATCACATGACCGCGCCCGACCCCGAGGGCACCGGCGTCCGCCTGGCCATGCGCCGGGCGCTCGATGAGAGCGGGATTCCGGCGGAGGCGGTGGACACGATCAACATGCACGCGACGTCGACGCCGTTAGGCGATGAGGCGGAGTCGGCCGCGGTGCGCCGGTTGTTCGGCGCGCACGCCGACGCACTGGTCGCGACCTCGACCAAGAGCATGACCGGCCACCTGCTGGGCGCCGCGGGCGCCGTCGAGGCCATCTGGAGCG
>DAHUXU010000694.1 GCA_027307005.1 Gemmatimonadota bacterium | reverse complement strand
GCATCGCCTCGGCCGAAATGCCGTGGAACGGCCGCTCGTGTTGGGCAGAGAATTCCTGGACGAACTGGCGCACGAGCAACGGGATGTCTTCTTGCCGGTCCCGAAGCGGTGGCAAGTAGATGTTCAGGACGTTCAGCCGATAGTAGAGGTCGGCCCGGAACTCGCCCGTCTCGACGTGCTCGCGCAGCGGCCGGTTCGTCGCCGCCAACACCCGGACATCGACGCGAAACGGCTGCGTACCTCCGACGCGCGTCACTTCCCGTTGCTCGAGCACCCGCAGCAGCTTGACCTGCGTCGACAACGGAGCCTCGCCCACCTCGTCCAGGAACAGCGTTCCTCCGTTCGCCAGCTCGAACCGGCCTAACCTTCGCTCTGCCGCGCCGGTGAACGAGCCCTTCTCGTGCCCGAACAGCTCGCTGTCCATCAGCGTTTCGGGCAGCGCGCCAATGTTCACCGCGATGAACGGCTTCCCGCGACGAGGACTGAGCCGGTGCACCGCGCGCGCGACCAGTTCCTTCCCGGTTCCGCTCTCGCCTTCGATCAACACGGTGCTCGACACCGGCGCCATCTGCTCGATCTTGACCATCACCTCGCGGATCGCCTCGCTCTCACCAATGAGGCCGGTGTCGAGCGACAGCCGCCTTCGATCGAGGATGCGCCGGATGCCGGCAAAGACCTCGTCCAGATCGACGGGCTTCGCGTACACCTCGACGTATCCGATCGCGCGCAGCCGATCGTGCACCGTCGGATCATCGAGATCGGCCAGGCCGACGACCGCCGCGCCATCCCACTGCTGACGCTTCACCAACTGAATGTTGGCCACGTCGGTGAGCGCACCCGTGAGGACGATCACGTCGGGTTTCTCACGACGAATCGCGCTCGGCACATCGTCCATCGGAGACACCAGCGCAGTCTGATAGCCCGCGCCTTCGAGCAGCGCGTTCAACCGCACCGCGGGCTCGACGTCGGCCAGCGTGAGCAAAACCTTCATGCAGCCGGCTCTCCGCTCGTCGCCCGATGCTCCGTCACGTTTCCGCGCAGAATGTCTACCGCGTGATCGATGATCGCGTCGAGCGCCGCGAGTCCGTCGCGCACGCCACCCGGCGACCCGGGCAAATTCACGATCAAGGTCCGAGCGCGCGTCCCCGCGATGCCTCGCGATAACGCCGCCCGAGGGAAACGCTCGAGCGACAAAGCCCTGATGCGCTCCGCAATCCCCGGCGCCTCACGCTCGACGACGGCTCGTGTCGCCTCCGGAGTGACGTCTCGCGGCGCGAGGCCCGTCCCACCCGTCGTCACCACGACGTCAGCTCCGTCGCCATCGCACCAGTCAACCAGGATCGATACGATGCGCGACGTGTCGTCCGGCACGACCGCACGCGCGGCGACCGTGGCGCCGCGATCGTTCGCCCAACGAGCGATCGCGTCCCCGGACAGGTCCGCGCGCTGGCCCTTCGATCCGGCGTCCGACACCGTGAGGATCGCGATCCGCATGCGAGGGCGCTCCTGCGTTAGGCGAACGAACGGACGGCGAACGCGGCGCCGCGCCGCTGCACCGCCCGCCCGGCCGGCTAGTGATGGGTGCCGTGCGTGTAGAACGGCGTCCGGACCACCTCCGCCGCCACGCGCTGCCCGCGAATCTCGATCTCGAGCGCCGTTCCCGGCTTGGCCGAGGCGGTCGGCACGTAGCAGGTGCCGATCGGGATGCCCAACGATGGACTCATCGTGCCGCTGCAGACCGTGCCCGACGCCGCTCCACCAACGAACACCGGATAGCCGTGCCGCGGGAAGCTCCGCTCGGCGGTCGTGAACCCGACGAGACGGCGCGGCACGCCGCGCTCCTTCTGCGCCACCAGGGCGTCCCGCCCGACGAAATCGCCCTTGCCTAACTTCACCACCCAGCCGAGTCCCGCTTCGAGCGGCGTCGTCGTATCGTCGATGTCGTTGCCGTAGAGCGCCATTCCCATCTCGAGACGCAGGGTATCGCGGCATCCGAGACCGGCCGGCGTCACACCGTCAGCAGCCAGTGCGCTCCACACACGCGCCGCGTGCTTGGGCGAGAAGTAAAGCTCGAATCCATCCTCGCCGGTGTAGCCCGTCCGAGAAATGACCGCCGGAGCGCCCACTACCTCGCCCACCGCGAAGTGGTAGTACGCCATCGACGCCAGGTCGACCGACACCTGCGGCTGCAGCAGCTTCTCTGCGTTAGGCCCCTGGAGTGCCAGCAGTGCAGTCTGATCGCTCACATCCGACACCGTGCAGTGCAGCTGCCCGAGCGAGCGCCGAATGTGCTCCAGGTCTTTGTCCTTGTTCGACGCGTTCACCACCAGCATCAAGCGGTCCGCGAACCGATAGACCAGGCAATCGTCCTCGATCGTTCCCCGGTCGTTCAGAATCGCCGAGTACTGCACCTGCCCGACCGCGAGCGCCGCCACGTCATTCGACGTCACCTTTGTCGCGAACGCGACGGCATCGGCGCCGGACACTTCGAACTCGCCCATGTGGCTCACATCGAACAACCCGCAGTGCTCCCGAACCGCCCGGTGCTCCGCAGTGATCCCGGTTGGATACTGCACGGGCATCTCGTACCCGGCGAACGGAACTATCTTGGCGCCCAGCGACACGTGGATGTCGTAGAACGGCGTGCGCTTG
>DAHUXU010000692.1 GCA_027307005.1 Gemmatimonadota bacterium | reverse complement strand
TAATCGTCTTCGGTGAACGACCAACTTGCGGCACCGACGGGCATGAGCGCTCCGGCTAAACGAGAGACTTTTCCATGCGTCGCAGTATCCGCTCCCCGCGCCGGCGCAGCCTGGGGTGGCGTTCCCACGCGACATAATCGCGCAGCAAACGCACATTCTGTGGACTTCGTTGTCCGCGCAGGTAGCCAAGCGCCGCCAGCCGGCGCCAAGGCTGAATGCTGAAGAGATCGCGCCGGGAGCGTTCAGTCTGTTGACTCCAGACGATCATCCCCAGCGCGAGGCCACCGACAAAGCCAAGCGACACCGCCACTACGCTCGATCGACGCATCACATCTCCCGCCGGGCACTGATCGCCTGTGCGATCGTCACTCCGTCCGCGTACTCGAGGTCCCCGCCCACTGGAATGCCGCGCGCGATGCGCGAGACCGTGGGCACGTGTCCCGCCAGCTGCCGCTGCACGTACAGCGCCGTCGCCTCGCCCTCCATGCTCGGGTTCGTCGCCACAATGACCTCCCGAACCAGGCCGGACGACACGCGATCCACGAGCGATTGTACCGCCAGATCCTCCGGCCCAACACCGTCCAACGGCGACAAGCGCCCGCCGAGCACGTGATACAGACCGCGGAACTCCCCCGCCCGCTCGATCGCGCCGATGTCCGACGCGTCTTCGACCACGCAGAGGAGGCCAGCGTCACGCCGCGGATCCGCGCAGAGCGCGCAGGGATCCTGCTCGGTGAGGTTGTTGCACACGGAGCATCGCCGGACGCGAGCAACGAGCGCCTCGAGCGCGGCCGCGAGACGCCGGCTTTGATCCGGGTTTTGCTTGAGCAGATGGTATGTGAGACGCAGGGCAGTCTTTCGCCCAATGCCGGGAAGCTTGGCGAGCTCCGCGGCGAGGTCGTCGATCACCGACATGTTAGAACGGCAGCTTGAACGGCAGCGACAGGCCTCCGGTCAGACGCTTCATTTCTTCCTGGGCCAACTCGGCTGCCTTCTTCTGCGCCTCCGCCACGGCCGAGAGCACGAGGTCTTCCAGCATCTCGATGTCGCTCGGATTGACGACGGTCGGGTCGATCTTCACCGCGCGCACCTGTCCCTTGCCGTCCGCGGTGACGGTGACCATGCCGCCGCCGCTCGACGCGCTCACGGTCTTGTTCTCGAGCTCCTGCTGGAGCTCCTGCAGACGGCCCTGCACCTGCTGCGCCTGACGCAGCATGTTCATGAAATCAGCCATGGTCGGAAAGGTACGTCGAGCGAGCTAGTCTGGGAAAGGCTCACTCGGCGCGCAGGGCTTCCATCGGGTCGGCGCGACTTGCGCGCCTCGCTGGACCATAGCTCGCGGCGAGTGCGGCGGCGCCAAGGATCAGCACGGCCACCACGTACACCAGCGACTCGCGCCCGCTCACGCCGTACAGCGTGGCCGCGAGCCACTTGGCGGCGAGTGTCGCACCGCCCACGCCGAGGACGACACCGATTCCAGCGAGGCCGCACGCGTCGACCATGACCATTCGCGCGACGCGCGATGGCTCGGCGCCCAGCGCGACACGGAGTCCCAGCTCGCGCGTGCGCCGCGCGACGACGAACTAGATCACGCCGTAGAGTCCGGTCGCAGCCAGCACGAGCGCGATGCCGGCGAACGCGATCAGCAGCGTGCTGAGCGAGCGCGTCGTGAGCGTCGCTTCGTCGAACACGTCCTGCAGCGTCCTAACGTTGAAGATGGGCATCGTCGGATCGATCGAACGAACCACACGCCGCGCGGCCGCCGCCACCTGCGCGAGATCGCCGCGTGCGCGGACGGCGAACACCGCACGCGTCCAGGGATCTTCAGCGTACGGCCGGAAGAATTGCGGCTCCGGCGCGCCGAAAATCGTGGCCTGCTTCACGTCCTGCACGACACCGACGATGGTCGCCTGACCGATGCCGGTGTTGACCTGGTGGCCGAGTGCGTCGCCATTCGGCCAATACGTGTTGGCGAGGGTCTGATTGATCACCATCACGCGCGGCGCGGTCGCATCGTCGCTCGAGGTGAAGGTGCGCCCGGAGAGGACCCGCACGTGCAGGGTCGCGAAGTATCCCGGCGTGGCGATCGTGCCGGTCACGAACGGCTCGTGTCCTTCGTTCACGGGCCGGCCGTCGATCGCCATGGGAAACTGCGAGCAGCAGCCGTCGATGGGCATGCGGTCGGCGGCGCCGGCGTCGATCACGCCGGGGATGTCGCGCAGCTGCTCCTCGATCGCGGCCACCAGCCGTGCCCGGGCGGCGGGTTGGTCGTAGCGCGCGCTCTGCATGGTGATTTCGAACGTGGCGACGCCGCCGGGATCGATGCCTAACGGAATGCGGCTGACTCGCCGCACGCTTTCCAGCGCCAGCGATGCGCTCACCACGAGCATGACCGAAATCGCGACCTGGGCGATCACGACCCCGCGCTGCAATCCGGAGCGCGACCCGCCGACGGTCGCGCTGCGGAGCGCCGTGCCGGCGCGAATGTCGGCCAGCCGCAGCGCGGGGGCGACGCCGAACGCGATGCCGTCCAGGACGCACACGGCGAGCGCGAAGAGCAGCACGCGCCCGTCGATGGCGAACGTCATCCACGCCGGCGTGGACGGCGCGACGGCGCGGCGAATGAGCTGGCGCGCCCAGATGGCCCGCACCACGCCTAACGCACCACCGCCGAGCGACAGGACCACGCTCTCCGTGAGCAGTTGACGGACGATGCGGCCGCGGCTCGCGCCGATCACCGTGCGGACGGCGATCTCGCGGGTCCGCGCCGCCGCGCGGGCGAGCTGGAGCGCGGCGACGTTGGCGCAGGAGATGAGCAGGACGAGCAGCGTCGCGCCGATGACGGCGTAGAGGCTGCCACGAATCTCGCCGACGTACTCGTCGCGCATCGGCCTCACCGCCGTCGTCATCTCCGCATTGGAGCGGGGCCAGTCGTGCCGCAGGCGCGCCGCGATGTCGGCCAGGTCGCGTCGTGCTCCATCGAGCGAGACGCCGCGACGCAGCGTGCCGAACACCTGCAGATTCCGATTCCCGCGCGACGACGGATTGTCCACGCCGTTGGTGAATCCGCTGTAGCCGCCGGTGGCGAGCGGGAGCCACGCTTCGCCGTGTGACGGGAATCGCCACCGATCCGGAATCACGCCGATGATCGTGCGAGCGACCCCGTTGAGCAGCACGCTCTGGCCGAGCGAGGACGACGGATCGCCGAACTCCTGGCGCGCGAACGCATCGGACACAATCATCACCGGCGCCGCGCCCGGTCGGTCATCGTTCTCGGTGAACACGCGGCCGAGCTCGGCGGTGACGCCGAAGGTCGGGAAGAAACTGGCGCTGACTAACGACGCCGACACGCGGCGCGGCTCGCCGTGCAGCATGGTGACGTTCGTCTCGCCGATGGCGGCCATGTCGTCGAACGAGTGCTGCGCCGCGCGCCAGTCGCGGTAGTCGAGATACGAGCTGACGCCGGTGCTCGACGATGCACCGATCTGCTTGGTGCTGATCGCCACGAGCCGATCGCCGGTCGGATAGGGGAGCGGCCGGAGCAGCAGCGTGTCGGCGACGCTGAACATGGCGGTGGTCGCGCTCACGCCCATGGCCAGGCAGAGCGCGGCGGCCAATGCGGGCAGCCACTGGCGGCGCAGGACGCGCAACGCATAGGTGGTGTCCTGTCTGAGGGCGGTGAGCATCTGCACACGACTCCTGGCGCGCGCCTGTTGCCGGTCGATTTCGGTACAGGCATCGCGCGCGCGCGCCACGCTGCCGAACCGCTGCCCGGCGCGGGACCGGGCGGCGTCAGCCGTTAGGCCGCGCGCCGCGTATTCGTCGGCGCGCATGTCGAGGTGGAATTGCAATTCGTCGTCGACGTCGGCGACGATGTCGGAGCCCCAGAAGTCGAGGTACCGGCGCCACGCCGGCGGCCGGCCGGGCTTGGGTCGCGGGGTCATGGGCGTGTGCTCCCTCGATCACGCCGGGCGCGGCGGCGCTTCCAACGCGGCGAACACCGCGTAGGCAAACCGCGTCCAGCTGGCGGACTCCAGCCTGAGCTGCGCCCTGCCCTTGGCCGTGAGCGTGTAGAAGCGTGCGCGAGGGTTGTTGTCGGAGGTGCCCCATTCGGCGTCGACCCATCCGCGCGATTGCAGCCGGTGGAGTGCGGGGTAGAGCGAGCCCTCCTCGATCTGGAGGACGTCGTCGGTGGCCTGCTCGATCCAGCGGGCGACACCGTAGCCGTGGGTGGGCCCCCAGCTCACCGC
>DAHUXU010000660.1 GCA_027307005.1 Gemmatimonadota bacterium | reverse complement strand
TCCGTCGCGGCGCAACGACTCCAGACCGCCGCCGTCCTCTTTGTCCTGCGCTCGTCCCGCGCGTTCGGCGATGTGCGAGAATTTCCCGGTGCGCAGCTCGACGATGATCTCACCCACGTCGCGCGCTTCGGACTGCACCTTTTGCGTGCAGGGACCGCAGCCTAACGAGCGGTAGCGCGTTCCGTCGCCGTGGTTGTAATACAACGACACGGTCGGGATCTGTTCGCGGCCGATGTACTCCCAGATGTTCAATTCGGTCCAGTCGAGCAGTGGATGGATGCGCACGTGCGTGCCCGGCGCGAACTCGGTCTTGTACTGATTCCAGAACTCCGGCGGTTGATCCTGCACTTCCCACTCGCTCTGCGTCGTTCGAGGAGAGAAGTATCGCTCCTTGGAACGGCTTCCTTCCTCGTCCGCGCGTGCGCCCACGATGACGCCGGTAAACGGCTCCGTGTTCCGATCACGCTCGTACGTGTGTGTCGTATGGTTGAAGCGATAGCGCGGCCCTTCACCGCTCAGTGTGCGGCGCAGCGCTTCGGTCTTGAGCAGCCCGCAGCAGGTGAGCCGGTCCACAGCGCCGTCCGGATACGTTCGATGCTCGGCGAGCGCGACCTCGTTCTGCCCGTACATCAGGTTCAAGTGCCACTCCGCCGCCAGCCGGTCCCGGTACGCGATCATCTCCGGGATCTTGAACGACGTGTCGATGTGCACGAGCGGGAACGGCACGTGCCCGAAGAAAGCCTTTCGCGCAAGCCACAGCATCACCGTGCTGTCCTTGCCGATCGACCACAGCATGCACAACTGCCGGAAGTTGGCGTACGCTTCGCGCAGAATGTGGATGCTTCTGTTTTCGAGTTGTTCCAGATGATCCATCGTTCACTCCCGATTCGCAGTCCTACAGGTTTGCGCGAATCCTGTTCATGACTTTCTGACCCGATTCCTCGACGGTCACGTCGCGCGTGTCGAGAATCACATCGGGGTTGACCGGTGCCTCGTACGGGTCATCGATGCCGGTGAAGTTGCGGATCTCACCGCGCCGTGCCTTCGCGTACAGGCCTTTGACGTCGCGTCGCTCGCATTCTTCGAGCGGCGTCGACACGTACACCTCGACGAAATTGCGGCAGAGCCCGCGGACGAACGCGCGGGATTCCTCGTACGGCGAGATGAACGATGCCACGACGAAGACGCCGTTCTCCTCGAGCTTGCTCGCCAGATATCCCACGCGTCGGATGTGCTGGTCGCGGTCCGTGCGCGTGAAGCCCGTCGTCGGGAAAAGATGGCGAATCGTGTCGCCGTCGAGATATTCGGCGCGGATGCCGCGGCGCCGCAGCTCGCTGTGCAGCCATTGCGCGACCGTGGTCTTGCCCGATCCCGACAGGCCCGTGAACCAGATGACCGTCGGTATCGGCTCGTGCTTGCCTAACGGGATGCGCTCCCACAGGCGCTCGTGCAGCCAGAACAACAGAATCTTGCCCACCAGCTCCACCACGCCGACAAACAGCGCGACTTCCACCCGCCTCGTGAAAACATATACGATGATCGCGGTGGTCAGCGTGCCGAACAGGCGCCACGAGAAGGCCTTTGCGAACGACCTGAGGTTGGTATCACGATGCATGGTCGAGCCGTGTCGTGCCGATCACGTCGGCGCCCTCAAGCGCCGAGAACGAATGAGCCATTGCGCAAATCCCGTTTGTTGTACGTGAACGGTGTCTGGCGGCGACCATCGCGCGCCGACTCCCGATAGACGCAATCTCCCGCCGCCACGTCCCATTCCATCGTTGGGCCGAAGCGCGGGTACATGTCGGCGCGGCCATCCGCCACCCAGCAGAACTTGAGGGAGCTGCCTAACGAGATGCGCTGCTCGACGCGAATCGTCGCCAGGTACGCCTCCAGCTCGGCCGAGGGATGCGAACGGCTCTGCACGATGATGCGGCCGGCCGTCGCCGAACGCTCGGAGCTGTAGACGCGCTCCGGCCCTGCGCCGGCGCTTTGGCGCCAGGTTCCGGCGCCGGAGCGCGCCCAGTACATGAGGTCGAGCACCGGAGCGAACACGACCCCCATCGTCGGCGCTCCATCCTCGATCAGCGCGATGTTGACCGTGAACTCGCCGATGCCCTTCGTGAACTCTTTCGTGCCGTCCAACGGATCGACGAGCCAGAAGCGCGTCCAGTGGCGGCGCGCGTCATACTCGGGAATGTCGCCTTCCTCCGACAACACGGGAATGTCAGGCGTTAGGCGCTGCAACCCGGCGGCGATCACGGCGTGCGCGTCGCGGTCGGCCAACGTCAGTGGCGTCGCATTCTCCTTCCACGCCACCGCTTGCCGTGCGTCGCTCGAACCGTAGTACCGGAGAATCGCCTGGCCCGCCTCGCGCGCCAGCAGGCGGATGTCCTCGCTGAGTCGTTCGACGTTCACCATGGCCGAAAAACGACGCCCAGGTCCTTGAGCCGTGTCTCGATACGATCGAGGGACTCCGAGCTGCCTTCCGCATCGCTGACGTAGAGATTGCACTCGAGGTCCGTCGTCATGCGGTCGCCCACCCAGATCGTCTCGATCCGCTCCGGCTCCACTGCGGTGCAAATGACGTCGAGATCCTCGCTCGTGAGCTCGGCGGCCGTCACGATGAGGATCATGCCCGCGTCGAGCATGATGTTGGCGACCTCCGCGAGCCGTCGCATGTGCTCCAAGCGGTTCTCGCGTTGGCGCCCGAGATCGGCGTCTACCCCGTACAACACGCTGCCGATGCCGAGGAAGTAGACGACCTTGCCCTGCGCGAAGAGCCGTCCTTCGAGCTCCTTTGCCAGCACCTTGCGTTCGGTCTCTTTGTCGCCGGTGATGAGCAGCAGCATCGCGCGCTGGTTGTATCGCTCGGCGCGCCGCTCGGCGGGAATCGATCCGCGCTCCCACTTCGAGTTGCGTACCAGCACTTTCTCGCGCACCCATCCCTGCTGGTCGGGCAGCGCTTCGCGAACGATGCCGCCGCCGCGGATGTCGTACTCGTCCACGATCACGAAGCGGCTCGTCACCGGCAGGTCGCTCGCCAGATCGAACGCCACGGCCTTGCCGATCTTGAGCACGCAATCCGCGACGTCGTGCCGCTCCACCCGTGTTGCGTTAGGCCGAGCCGCCAGGGTCGATGCGTCGATCACGCGATCTACCGCTTCGACGCGCATCGGTATTCGCGCCGAGCCCATTTTGAGCGCGTATTCCTTGCGCATCTCCAGCGGACGCTGGCCGAGCCAGAAAAGACTAACGCGCAACCGGGTCGTCACGTGCGGTAACGGATCCGATTCCCGCACGGCCAGCTCGCCGCGCGACACGTAGATCTGTTCGGTGAGCGTCACGCCCGTTGCCCAACCAGCTGACGCCTGCTCTTGCGGCGGCCGGTTGAACGCTTCAATGGACTTGACTCTGCTTCGCTTTCCTGATGGCAGGAACACCAGTCGATCGCCGACTGCGACCTGTCCGGAGTCGATCGTGCCCGCGATGATGCGCCGATCGTCGCCTTGGCCCGTGAACTTGTACACGTCCTGCACGCGCAGCCGGAATGCGAGTCCGACCGGCTGCGCCTCGGGCTCGAACATGTCCAACGCCTGCAGCACCGTTGGGCCCCGATACCACGGCATGTGCATCGACGCGTCGGCGAGATTGTCGCCATCGCGCCCGCTCACCGGAATGAAGCACGCCGGCGTGATGTTCACTTGCGCGAGAAAATCGCCGAGCGATGCAACCAACTTGTCGTACTCGGCTTGTGCGTATCCCACGAGGTCCATCTTGTTGATCAGGACCACGCACTGCTTGATGCCAAGCATCGCCAGCATGTAGCCGTGTCGGCGCGAGTTCTCTTGCACGCCTTCCTGCGCGTCGATCACGAGTAGCGCGGCTTCTGCGCGCGACGCGCCCGTGATCATGTTCTTGAGAAACTCGATGTGGCCCGGCGCATCGATCACGATGTATTCGCGCCGCAGCGTGCGAAAAAAGACGCGCGCGGAGTCGATCGTGATGCCTTGTGCGCGTTCATCACGTAAGGCGTCGAGCAGGAACGCATATTCGAACGGCTTCGCCGTTCGCGCACAGAGCTCCTTCACCTGCTCCAACTTTCCATCGGGAAGCGAGTGACTATCCGCGAGGAGTCTCCCAATGATGGTGCTCTTGCCGTGATCGACGTGACCGACGATCACGATACTCATGCGCTCCTCGGTGGCGGTGTTCGTCATGCGAGGCGGTTTGGCAGCTCAGAGATGGAAGCGGAATCGGCGCGCGATAGGTGACGCACGCACCGGACGCGCGCCATGACTGCGTGATGGCGCGCAGCCCGAATAATAGCAATGTTCGTGCAGGCAGTTCCGGACGGGCGCCAGAGCGGCGCTAGAGAGCCGAGCGGAGGGGCACGTCCTCGAACGAGCGGATCGGGACGCCGGATTCCTCGGTGCGCAGATACCTGAGGGCAGTCGTCGCGCGCAACAGCATTTCAACCGCATCGACGGTGCTCTCGGAAAAGTCCGGGACCGCGCAATAGCCAGCCCTGATGCGGAGTTTGTGCGCTGCATCACCGATGGACCTTGGCTCCGCATCCATTGTTTCCTGAATGCGTTGCATCATACGCACCGCCCCACCGCTCGCGGTCGCGGGGGCGATGATGGCGAAGTCCGTTGGGCCAAGGCGGCCAATGGCATCCGAGACGCGCCCGCAGCGTCGCACCAGCGACGCCAGGTAGTCGATTACGTGCTCTGTGTCGCCGTTGAGCGACCGCTCCCCGAGGTCCGGGGCTTCAGCAACCGGTGCAAATGCAACGCAGGCGATTGGCGCTTTGAGACGTTGGGCCTCGGCAGAAATTTCTCGTGCACGTCGCACGAGGCCGCGCATGTTGTACAATCCGGTCGTCGGATCCAGCAGACTTTCCGCGCGAAGACGATCCGCTTCGCGCTTGCTTCGCATGAACGCATCGAGCTTGAGCAGCAACACTTCGCCGTCGAGCGGCTGGCTAACGAACTCCCACGCCCCGGATTGCAAGGCCGCAAGACGTTGACTTCGCTCGGCGGGCCCCGACGTTGTGATGAGGATTGGCGTCGATGCGTTGAAACGAACATCGTCGAGCAACTGCTTGCACACATCCCCGCCACCCATATCCGGCAGTCGAATGTCCATGATCACGAGGTCCGGCTGCGCACTGCGCGCGAGATCGAGCACTTGTTTGCCGGTATACGCGCGCAGCACCGCGTAGCCGTTGGGCCCGAGGATGCTCTCCAGCGAACGCGCCGACCATTCCTGGTCGTTCGCAAGGAGCACGAGCGGCGGACGAGACGGCTTCTCGTTTTCGGACATACTCACCGGATACGGGCGTCGTCTTGCCCGGCGGGTCGTTTGAAGGGGCACCAGAGGTGTGCTCGATGGGTCGTGCCCGGTCCATGCAGAACTCATGCGGAGCCGAGACACACACGCTATGTACATGTATACCAAACCGTTACTGAAGCAGGAGAGAGAGCTTAGCGGCGAAATTTGCCGCGCTGGTGCCACAGGACCGATGTAGTGGCGATACGGGCAATTCGACGTGCCAGAGCGCCAGACCACCCGGCAAGCGCTAGCAGAAGTGTGGTCGCCGACGCGAAACGCGCGAGCCTGTTTTCAGCGGCACGGTCGAATCAATGTTGGAATCACGATCATGTTATGTTGTGTGGCTGCTACATGAACGCCTCTCACCGGACCTCCTCGATCGTACGGCGCAATTCATGAAATGAAAGTGGCGCCGAGAGATTCGCAGATTTTCAAAACCCAAACGGACGGCTAGCACAGGTGGTGCAATGTCGCCGGAGGACTATGCCAGCGCTCTTGAGCAGGAAGCTACGGGACAACACGCACCGACTCGGCCGCGTCATCGCCACGACCTGCGTGTTCGCAGCCATTGGAAGCGGACTTCCGGCTCAACAACCAGTTCCGCACGACACGACGCACGCGATGCCGGTCCAGGGAGATTCCACGCGGCTCGACTCGGCTCGCAGGGCACAGATCCTCAGTGACACGGCGCACACCGCGCTGACACGCGCGCAGTTAGAGTCAGAAGCAGGGACGCTCGCGCAACAGGGGAAGCAGGCACAGGCGGCTCTGATTCGGCAGAGACTGAAAGACGGCGATTTTCAGGTGGGCGACCGCATTGCGATTGTCGTTCGCGGCGACTCCACCCTGAGTGACACCGCGAGTGTCCGCGCCGGACGAATGCTTGAACTGAAGAACCTTCCGCCCATTCCGCTAACGGGCGTATTGCACTCGGAGTTGCAGGGCTATTTGACGAAGCAGCTTGCGCAGTACCTGAAGAATCCCACGGTAACCGTTACGCCGTTGGTACAGATCGCTGTGGTAGGCAATGTTGGGCATCCCGGATTCTTCTGGGTGCCGGCCGACCTGACGCTCACCGATGTGATCATGCTCGCCGGTGGTCCAACTCAGACGTCGAACTTGAACGGCACAGTGGTCAAGCGTGACAACAAGGACCGGCTGAGCGACAAACAGGTGCAACAAGCTTTTGCATCGGGCGCGACATTAGACCAACTCGACATGCGTGCGGGAGACCAGATCTCGGTTCCCGAAGCAGGCAAAAAGGACTGGGTGAGAATCTTGCAGGTTACCGCCGCACTGGCCGCAGTCACTATCGCTCTTATCTCGCTCCGTCGGCATTAACACGCATGCTTTGGGAAGACATTCCGGACTCTTGGACTAGCGATGCTTTGATCGTGCGGGTGAACGATCGACGCCGTACGCATCACGGGCCGACGGAGCGGACGCGACGGAACACGCCATCGGCCATTCCAATGGCGGACGTTGCACGTCCGATCGAGCTCGTTCGTGAACGCGCAGTGGAGCGCCAGCAAGCGCGTCGCGAAATCCAGCCGCGCACCAGGTCCGAGGTATTGAACCGTACGGTGAATGTCTTGCTCGCGGCGATCGCGCTCGTCGTGCTCATGCCGATCATGCTGCTGGTGGCGGTCGCCGTGAAGCTGACGTCGCGTGGACCGGTGCTGTATTCGCAAACACGCGTTGGGCTCGACCGCCGGCGTGCGCGAGTGGATGCGCTGTACGAGCGGCGGAAACAGGATGCGGGCGGCCGCATTTTCACGATCTACACGTTCCGCTCGATGTATCTGAACGCCGAGCAGAGTTCGGGCGCCGTCTGGGCGACGCCCGACGATCCGCGTGTCACGCCCGTTGGGCAGTTCCTGCGGCGGGTTCGGTTAGACGAGTTCCCGCAGCTCGTGAACGTCATCAAGGGCGACATGAACATCGTCGGCCCGCGTCCGGAGCGGCCGAGCATCTTCGCGCGGCTCCGCCAGGACATCACCGAGTACCCGCTCCGTCAGCTCACCCGTCCGGGCATCACTGGGTGGGCGCAAATCAACCACACGTACGACTGTTCCGTCGATGACGTGCGCACCAAGATCCGCTATGACCTCGAGTATCTGCAGCGCCAATCCCTGGCCGAGGATCTCAAGATCATGGTGCGGACAGTGCCGGTGATGTTGTTCCGCAAGGGCGGCTGGTAGGACTCCGGCCGTCGCCTAACCGGCGCCCCGTTCCACCATCACGACGCTACTTCGCGACCCCGCCGCCGAGGTCGGGCCTGCGCGTGGGCTCCCATGTCGGCATGCGCTGCCGGCGCAGGAACGTGAGCCAGGCACGCACCCCGGCAACATTCGACACGACGACGAACCCGCACAGCGCAATGGGAAGCGGCACGCGTTTGCCTTCGGGCCACGCCATGGCTGCGCAGCCGGCGCCTAACACCAGGACGGCGAGCGCCGCCAGCGCGAGTGCGCGCGGAACCGCCACACACAAGAGAACAACACCAACCGCGGCCAACGGCAGCGCCAGATAAAACAGCCACCGGCTCAGCTTGTGGCTCGTGAGCATGAAGGCGAACGAAAATCCGGCGCGCCAGGGCGCCGTGAGCTCGCGGTAGTGCCAGAGTGTCTCGAGTCCTTGCGCCATGGTGCGCGCCTTGCGACGGAGCTCGGCGCGCAGTGAGGTCGTGCGCGGCACGACGCACGTGGCACTCGCCACCGATACTGCGCGCAGTCCTTTCTGGTGGGCGATGAGCGCACTCGCGAAGTCCCGCGCGAGGTCGCCGGGCAGCTGGGTGCGTTGCACATCGACCCGCGCCGCGTAGCAGCAGCCGCTCGCACCGACGATCGATCCCAACTTGGTTTCGAGCGCCCGCACCCACATTTCGTAGCCGACGTAGCCGGATTCGCCACGATTCGCCTCCTGTTCCACATCGCCCACGCTCACATCGCGGCCGGATGCGACGCCGACGCTCGCATCCTGGAACGCCCGCACGAGCTCCTTCACGCTGTGTGAGTGGATCCGGATCGACGCGTCGGTATTGACGACGATCTCGCCGCGAATCGCACTCGCCGCGTGATTCTCTGCGTTAGTCTTTCCGCCGCGTGGCGCCACGTGGACCAGTTCCACTCCGCGCGATGCGTATTCGCGCACGATCGCATCCGTGCCGTCCGTCGATCCATCGGACGCAATCAGTATCTGCCGGCGATCAGGCGGATAGTCGATCTCGAGGAGGCTTTCGATTGTCGACCGAATGCGGCGCTCCTCGTTGTACGCCGGGACGGTAATCGTGATGAGCGGCCATTCCGCGGGATCAACCGGCGACGGGGCGTCGCGACGAGATCGGGACGCCAGCCAGAGCACCGCGGGATACGCGACATAGGCGTAGCCGAAGCACACAAACGGGATTGCAAGCAGAACCAGGCCGAGAACGATCATCTGGTGCGCGCCACAGGCAGAATCGAGCGATACACGGCCTCGTAGCGCGCGACCCACGGCTCTACCGTAAAGTCGCGGTCGAGCCGAGCGCGTGCTGCAGCTGCTCGTGCGCGCGCCGACGCCGGGTCGCGTCGAACCGCAGAGATGGCGGCGGCAAGCTCCAGCGGGGCCTCGCTGGGCACCAACAGCGCTTCGGCGTCATCCAGCATTTCGGGTATGCCTCCGACCTTGGTAGCGACGATCGGGACATTGGCGCGCATGGCTTCCAGCAGCACGATCGGGATACCCTCGGTGCGTGAACTGGACGCGAGGACGTCGAAGGCAGAGAAAAGCGCCGCAGCGTCGGGCACGACGCCGGTCCATCGGACGGAGGACTCGAGCCCCAGTCTGGCGATCTCTCTGCTGAGTGGTTCGCGGTCCGGTCCGTCACCAATAAAGATTGCTTTAAACGGTTGCTTTATGTTCCTGAGCGATTCGACCAGAACGTCCAAGCCCTTCTCATTGCTCATTCGGCCGACCCAGCCGATGACGAATTCATCCTTTGAGGCGCCGAGCTTGGTGCGAGCCGCGTCGCGAGACCGGATGGGGAGCTGCTGGTCGATCGCATTGGGAATGGTGCGGATGAGGCTATCTCGAAGTCCTGATTTCTTGAGCCTTTGCACGATTGTCGTTGACACGGCAACGACGGCACTGAAGCCGTGGTAGGCGTGGACCTGGAGCCATTCGTTGGCGCGGTTCTTCGCATCGCCACCAGTAAAACCGTGTACAGTGGTTACTCTCGGTATTCCGGAGACCGCGGCGGCAAGTCCACCGATGACATCGCTTCGATAACCATGAGTGTGCACAACATCGGGTTGCGTCCTGCGCATCAATTCGCGAAGTGATTGCCATTCCCTGACGTAACCTTTGGCGCCTACCCTCACGACGGCGCTCTCGATCCGGTCTCTTGCCAACGCCGTCACAAACGGATGCTCTGTCGCGTCCTGGTCGACCACAGTAACCACCGTAACACGATTCCCGAGTGACTGTTGACCCGTTGCAAGCAGCCGGACGACACTCTCCAGACCGCCTGCACGCGAAGGTGCTGTGATGTGCAGAATTCGTAGCGAGCTCAACTGGCGCCAGTGATCCAAGGCTCAGGTTTTCAGGGAAGCTGACGGCCGCAAGCACACCAGGGACACGGCACGCATCGAGCATATACGTCAGGCACAAAGAATCACGCCAAGCTTGCCTCGGAGCAATGGCCGCGCCCGCGTCCACTCACGGCAGCCTTGGCGCTCGTGCTGCTGCGTGAGCGACGCAACCGAGCAATATTTCGGACTCCGTCACTCCCCGCGACTCGGAACGCCGGAGTGTGCAACCCACATGATGTCTGACTCGCTGACTGCTTTGCGTCGGTTGACCGATACTCAATCGGATTCGCCTGCCGCTCCTGGGGACGAGCCCCGCATCGGCATTCTCTCGCTGTCCGTGGACACCTGGGGAGCGCGCTGGAATTCTCGCCACCAGCTGCTCACGAGACTGGCTCGACAATTCCCGGTTGTTTGGCTCAACCCGGCACGGGACTGGCGCGCTGCGGCACGAACCGGTCGCTTACGGTCGCGTGAACGGACCATCGAGGGGTTGCCTGCGAATTTCGTGGTGCACGACAGCTCCCCACTGACGCCGGTCGTATACCGGCCACAATGGCTGAGCAACGCGTTGCTCCGGGCGCGCCTTGCGCGCGCCAGAGCGAGCCTCGAACGGCGGGGCTGCACACACATTGTGCTGTATGTCTGGCACATGGATTACGCGGGCGCGGTTTCCGCCGTGCGCAGCGAGCTGAGCGTCTACCACATTTACGACGAGTACTCGCACTCCGAACACGAAGTGCCGATCGACGCCGCCGAAGAAGACTTGATCAGACGTGTCGATCAGGTGTTCACGGTGTCGCCCACGATGCAGGCGCGAAAGGGCGTGCTGAATCCGCACAGCACGTTGATGTCCAACGGCGTCGATTACGAGGCGTTTGCGACGCCGGTGCCCGAACCCGGAGATGTGCGCTCGATCC
>DAHUXU010000628.1 GCA_027307005.1 Gemmatimonadota bacterium | reverse complement strand
GCGCCCCACGACGACACGTACACCGCGCCATCGGGCGTCACGGTGACGCCGTACGGGTAGCGGCCGGCCAGCAGCCGCTGCGCGACGCGCCGCGCGGCCAGATCGATCACCGCCAGCGAATCATCCATGTTCTCGGCCACGTACAGCGCGCGTCCGTTAGGCGAGACGGCGAGGCCCGCCGGATAGCGCCGGCCCTCGCGGCCCCGGCCCGGATGCGAGCCTAACGGGAGACTGTCGGCCAGCGTCGCGGTGTCGCCGCGCCAGTCGTAGCGGTACACGAGATCGCCGTCGGCGCCCGACGCGTAGAGCGACGACCCGTCGGGCGCAAACGCGAGACCCACGAACGCCGACGGTTGGGCGAGCGTCTGCACCACCCGGCCGCTCGCGCGGTCCACTACCTGGATGCCTTCCTCCCGCCAGCCGGAGAGCAGCAGCACGAGGCGCGACCCGTCTGGAGAAAGCGCCATCGCCAGCGGCATCTGCCCGACGGGCGTCGACGCGCCGGCCGGGTCGAGCGACACACCCGTCGGCAACCGGCGGTGCGCGTCGTCGGGCGACTGCGCGTCGCGCGACAACGGAGCCGGATGCCGGCCGCACGCGCCGGCGGCGATGCACAGCGCGACGAGCGCGCGACGAAGCGTTGCCGGTGTCATCGATCGCGCACGGGTCATTGCGTGATGGGCGGCACCACCCAGATGTCGACGCGGTTTCTGGTCGGCAGCGGCACCGCCACGCGGCCGCGCCGCGTGTCGACGCCGATGTGCGCGGCTAACGGAAACCCGGTGATCGCCGTCAGGCGGTCGCCATCCCGAATGGTGAGCGAGGAATCTTTCCAGCTCGTCACGAGCAGACGGCCATCGGGCAGCATGGCCGCGCCATCCATCTGCGCGCGGTTGTATCCCACCGTGCGCGGCTGCGCGTCCCCGGGATGCCAGGCGAGAATGTTGCCGGTGCCGAACGACACGATCACGAACCGGTCGCCGCGCCGGTCCCAGACGAGGTCGGTGGGCCGGTGCAGCGAGTCGCTGGCGAGCGCCACCGAGACGCGGTGATCGCGTCCGACGCGAAAGATGCGCTTCCCCTCGCCGGTGCGGCGTTCCGGGTGCGCCGGGTCGAGCAGGCCGGGCTCGGCGACGTAGAGCGCGCCGGCGGGCCCGACCGCGACGCCGCCTAACGCAACCGGATGCTGCGCGGCGAGGCTCACCGAGGGACCCGTCGCCCCGGTAAGCGCATCGAACGCCCGCACCGCATCGCGGTCCACCACCCACCGCGTGTCGCCCACGAGCGCCAAGCCCTGCGGCGCATCGAGCCGCGCCCCGTTTCGTCCGTTGTCGATGAACCGCAGCGAATCGATGCTGCCGTCCGGATGCATCCGGCTGATGAACGCGTCGTGCCCGCCCGCCGAATCGCCGCCCAGATTCGCGACAAAAAACATGTCGGCCGCGGAATCGTAGCGCGCGGCAACCGGTCGCTCGAAACCTCGAACGCTCGCGGCATGCGTGGGCGGGACAAACGGCTTGGCCGGCGGCTGTGCGTTCTTTGCCGTGTCCGGGGCACCACACCCTGCCAACACGAAGGCGAGAACAAAAATTCGGCGCACGCTGATGCGGAAAAAGGGCAAGAGAAAGGCGGACACAACGCGGACACAAGAGACAATCACGGACCGTTCATGCCGCAGTCGAAGGTGCGTCTCGCGAGAGGGTGCTCAGGCTCGAGTCGCCTGCCGGGCCGCCGCGACCATGATAGAAAGGATAACAAGCGTGAAACTGAATTGACAATGAAAGAGATCAGGCTGCGCGGGAGTAAGGGTTTGCCTAACGGATAGTTGAGTTTTCTGTGAAAGAGAAACTGATCAACACCCTGATGCCTGCGCCGAGCAACACTCGCACCCGCGCGGCACGATGTCTTTCGTCATCCGTTCGATTTCGCTTTGTAACTTTTGATTATGAGCGAGGGGACGGCAAAGGCACATGAACTTTGAAGGGTCGACGGATCTCACGAAAGACCGCCCGGCTCGACCGACCTCGCGTGATGCCAGGAGACCCTAACGGTTCGCGCCCTCCCCCGTAAGGTCCGCGATTTGTCCGTCTGTAGTCCGCGCCCTGTCCGCCTGTAAATCTCCGCCTTGTCCGCCTGTGAGTGTCCGCCTTGTCCGTCTGTAAGTGTCCGCCTTGTCCGCCTTTATATCAGCGGATTGTCGCCCGTAATCCGCCTTCAGTCTTCCCTCGCCGCGGTCCCTCCTCTACAATCTTGGCCACGAACTGACCAAGTCGAGGACACCAGTGAAAATCGCACGCCTGTCGGCGGCGGCGCTCGGCGCGCTGCTCCTTCACGCTGCGCCGTCGGTCGCCCAGGCCACGGCATACGACACGTCCAGGTTCCACGCGCTATCGTGGCGCGAGATCGGACCGTATCGCGGCGGACGCTCCGTCGCGGTCGCGGGCTCGGCGGCGCGTCCGCTCGAGTTCTGGATGGGCACCACCGGCGGCGGCGTGTTCAAGACCACGGATGGCGGCGCGAGCTGGGATCCGGCGACCGACAAGTATTTCGGCGGGACGATCGGCGCCATCGGCGTGAGCGAATCGAATCCCGACATCGTGTACGTCGGCGCGGGCGAGTTCGACATCCGCGGCAACGTGTCGCACGGCGACGGCGTCTGGAAGACCACCGACGACGGCAAGACCTGGGAGTCGCTCGGCCTAACGGAGACGAGACAGATCTCGCGCGTCATCGTCGATCCGCACAATCCGGATGTCGTGTACGTCGGCGCGTTAGGCCACGTGTGGGCGCCTAACGCCGAGCGCGGCGTGTACAAGACCACCGACGGCGGCAAGACCTGGCGCAAGGTGCTGTTCCGCAATGATTCGACCGGCGTCAGCGACATGGCGATGGATCCGAACGATCCGAACACGCTGTACGCCGCCATGTGGCAGGCGGGACGCAAACCGTGGCTCCTGGTCAGCGGCGGCGCCGGCAGCGGGATCTTCAAGACGACCGATGGCGGCGAGCACTGGACCGAGCTCACGCACAATCCCGGGCTGCCCAAGGGCATCATCGGCGACATCGGGATCACTGTCTCGCCGGCCGATCCGCAGCGGGTCTACGCGATCGTCGAATCCGACTCGGGCGGCGTCTTCCGCTCCGACGACGGCGGCGCCACGTGGACGCGCACGAACCAGGAGCGGAAGCTGCGGCAGCGCGCCTGGTATTACTCGCGGATCTTCGCCGACCCGAAGGACAGCAACACCGTGTACGTGGTCAACGTGTCGTTCTTCAGATCCACCGATGGCGGCAAGACGTTCAACCCGATCGCCGTGCCGCACGGGGACAATCACGACTTGTGGATTGCGCCTAACGATCCCAAGCGGATGATCGAATCGAACGATGGCGGGGCGACCGTCACCTTCGACGGCGGGAAGGCGTGGAGCGATGAGGACTACGCCACCGCGCAATTCTACCACGTC
>DAHUXU010000619.1 GCA_027307005.1 Gemmatimonadota bacterium | reverse complement strand
TCATCGCGGCGGCCAACGACGTGCCGGCGCGGATCGTGATCAACAAGCGCGACCTCGTTCCGGACGACGCGCGCGATGTCTTCGCGCTGTATGCTGCCGCCGGATACGCGGTGCACGAGACGAGCGTATCCACGGGGCACGGCCTCGGTGCGCTCCGCGATGTGCTGAGCGGCCGGGTGTCTGTGCTCACCGGTCCTTCCGGCGTCGGAAAATCGTCGCTGCTCAACGCGATGTATCCGGGGCTGTCGCTCCGCGTGGGCGAGATCAGCCGATCGGTGGACAAAGGCAGGCACACGACGGTCGGCGCAACGATGTATCCGCTGCCGGACGGCGGCTACGTCATGGACACGCCGGGGCTGCGCGAAGTGGGCGTATGGAACGTGGCGCCGGACGAGCTCGATCGGTGCTTTCCCGAGTTCCGGCGGTTCATCGCCGAGTGCCGGTTTCGCGACTGCCTGCATCACGACGAGCCCGGGTGTGCGGTCCGCGCCGCGGTGGAGGCGGGCGGCGTGGCCATCCAGCGTTATGACAGCTTTCGCCGATTGATGGTGGAGCTGGAGGCGGCATCGCCCGACCGATGATCGCTCGCCGATAATGGACCGCAGCCGGCCGCTCCACTTCCGTGAGGCGCTGCTCTCGCGTCTCGGCACGCCGTGGGCACGGGTGGTGACGCTGTTCGCGCGCGCCGATTGGGACGAAGGCGCCTTGTTGATGGGTTTCGCGCTGGTCATCGGCGTCGGCGCCGGGTTAGGCGTCGTCGGCTTCTACCACTTGATCGACGCCGCGTACGATCTCTTCATCACCATGATCGGGACGCGGCTGCACATCACGACGCACGTGGCGTATCGGCCGGCGCTCACGGCGCTGGGGCTGTGGGCGGCGTGGGCGCTCGTGCGCCGCATTCCGGACGGGCAAAACGTAGCCGACGTACAACTGGCCGTCGCAAAACGCGGCGGTGTGTTGGGGTGGCGGGACATCCTGGTCCGCACGCTGGCGTCGGCGGTGACGCTGGGGTCGGGCGGCTCGGCCGGCAGCGAAGGCCCGACGGCTGTGTTAGGCGCCGGCATTGGTTCGATCATCGGCCAGGGGCTGCGGTTCGACCAGCGACGGCTGAAGATTCTCGTCGGATGCGGCGCCGGCGCCGGGATCGCGGCGGCGTTCAACGCGCCATTCGCCGGCGCGTTCTTCGCGCTCGAGGAAGTCCTCGGGTCATTCTCCATCGGGGCATTCAGCCCCGTGGTCATCGCGAGCGTCGCCGGCGCGCTCACCGTGCGGCCGTTCCTCGGCTCGCATCCGGCATTTCACATTCCGGCCTACGGCACGATCCGTCCGGCGGCAATCTTCGTCTTTTATCCGCTGTTGGGCATCGTGTGCGGCCTCTGGTCCGCGTTCTATACGCGGACCTTTTTTGCGACGGCGACGGCGTTCTCGAGGGCGCGGGGCCCGCGGTGGTTGCGCCCCGTGGTCGGCGGCCTGATCGTCGGGCTCATCGTCTATGCCTCCGGCGGACTGCTCGTGGGCAACGGACACCTTGCGATTCCGACGCCCATTTTCGGCGGCATCGCGTGGTATTTCCTGTTAGGCATCGCTCTCGCCAAATCGGTGGCCACCGCCGTCACGCTCGGCTCCGGCGGATCGGGCGGCGTCTTCACCCCCACGTTGTTCATCGGCGCAGCGTTGGGCGGCGCCATGGGACGCATCGGCTATCTGAGCTTCCCCAACTTCGGGCTCCATCCGCAGGCGTGGGCGCTCGTGGGGATGGCTGGATTGGTGGCCGGCGCGAATCGCGCGCCCATCACGGCCATCTTCATGGTCTTCGAAATGACGAACGACTACCAGCTCGTGCCGCCGTTGATGCTGGTGTCGGTCATCGCGTTCGCCGTCGCCCGTAAGGCGGCGCCGTATGGACTATATGATGGATGGCTCGAGCGCCGCGGCGAGCATCTCGCACATGGCGCCGACCGCGCGCTGATGGACCGCATTCGCACGGCGGAGGCTCTCGATACCCACCCGATCGTGGTGCGCCCGTCGGACACGCTGGCCGACGTGATCGCCGCTGCCGGACGCACGCGGTATCCGACGCTGCCGGTGGTCGACGTCGATGATGTGTTGCTCGGCGTGATCACGTACGATGGGTTGCGGCAGGCGATGCTGGATCGCGGCGTGCTGGCCGGCGTCGTGCTGGCGGCCGACCTCGCTGCGCCGACCGAAGTGGTCTTGCCATCCGATTCGCTCGCCGTCGCGCTGCGAAAAATGAATGCCCGTGCGATCGAGGTCATCCCGGTCGTGATGAGTGAAGCGCATCCGCGGATCGTCGGCATCCTGAGCCGGGCGGATGTGCTCGCTGCGTACGAGCGGCAGCTCATGCACGAAGTCTGACCGTCCGGTCGAGGGCCGCAATCGCCGGCTAGAGAAGGGTGGTCGGGCGGCGGCCGCTGGGGTACGGGCGCCGGGCCGGCGCACCACGCAACCCTTCCCGCGCAGGTTGTGTCCCAAGGACAAGTCACTGCGTGGGGTCGCGTTCGCCCACGACTGTTTGCGACCGAGGTTCGGTGGACGAAGCGGATCTCCTAACCAGAGCCCGAGCCGGCGATCCCGCGGCCGAGCGCGCGTTGTACGACGCGCACGTCGATCGCGTCTATCGACTCGCGTATCGGTTGGCGGGGAGCGACGATCTCGCGCAGGACTTCACGCAGGAGACGTTCATCCGCGCGTTCGCCCGGTTAGGCGATTTTCGCGGCGACGCGAGCTTCGGGACGTGGCTGCACACGATCGCGCTGTCCGTCTCGATGAATGGCCTGCGGAAGGTGAAGCGGTTCCGGACCCGCGAGGCCGATCTGGATGAAGCGCGGGACCGGGGGTGGACGGCCCGGCGATCGGAGCCGGATCTGAAGCAGCGGCTGGCGGCGGCGATCGATGCGCTGGCGCCGGGGTTTCGCGCGGTGTTCGTGATGCACGACGTGGAAGGATACACGCACGAGGAGATCGGTACTGCGTTAGGCATACAGCCGGGGACGTCCAAGGCGCAGCTCTCACGGGCGCGTGCCAGGCTGCGCGAGATGCTCTCGGATTTTGCCGGAGAATGGACTGCATGAGCGACGACAAGTTCGACGAATTCCTGCAGCGTGCGGCGCGCTCGTATCACGAGCCTCCGCCGACGCCGCGCGAGGAGATGTGGGCCCACATCGACGCCGAGCGCCGGGTGCGCCGGCTGGCGCCGGTGTCGCCGCGGCGCCGGCGGTGGCTCGGCGCCACGGCGCTGGCCGCCACGCTTCTGTTAGGAATTGCGTTGGGCACCTGGATCGCGGGCCGGAGGGGCGCGCCGGGCAGCACGCCGGCGGCCGTCGCCCTGGGGCCGGCTGCGTCGCCGGTGACGCAGGAGCCGGCGGCGCCGCACGCACCGGCGCCCGCGCTGCACCAGCCGACCGCCCGTGGGGCGCCGGCATCGGGCGGCCCCGCA
>DAHUXU010000615.1 GCA_027307005.1 Gemmatimonadota bacterium | reverse complement strand
ACTTCCTCAGGCACCTCCTGATCCTGCGCAAGCTTCGCGCGCCGCGGGCCGTGTCGACGGCCGCGCTGGCTGCGTAGATCACCGCTGCGTTCGGCGCATCATGGAGTTTTTGCCTACTTGGTAGGCAGCAACTCCATGATGCGCGCGGCGCTCTGGTGCATGGGCGCCCGGCAGCGTTGTTGACATTCTACAAGACGCCTGCCATCGTCGTTCTGGGCGTAGCAGGATGACGTGCGGCAGCCACGGTTCGTCCGCTGACGAAGCGTTGTCGAGTGTCGCGCACTAGTGTCCGATCCGATCGGAGAACGAGAACGTGAAAATCAACACTGGCTCCGCGATGCGATGGCCGTGTCGGCATCATCGCCGCCCTCGCCGGACTCAGCTATCGCGTCGCGACCGTCGCCGTCCAGATGCCCAACGCCGGGTCGGGCGGCGCGAGCTCACATGAGCGACGGCCCGTACCGATGACACTCGTCGCACACACGGGCAGCATCGGCCTGTTGCTTACGGCCGTCTGCATGACGACAGCGGCGCCGGCCCAGCATGCGCCGCCGCCATTCGGCAATCCGGCGGAGTGGCACTGGGCGCCCAGCCGCAGCTACCACGTGCTCGACTACCGGCTCGCGCTGCATTTCGACGAGCCGCGCGGGGTGGTGTTCGGCGATGAGATCGTGACGCTCCGCCCATTCGGCGACGCCTTCCGCACGTTCTATCTCAACAGCTCCGGCCTAACGATAGATTCCGTGCGCCTCGAGCGCGCCAACGCCGCCGAGGCGCCGCTGGCGTACACGACCGACGCGTCGCGCCTCTGGATCACGCTCGACCATCCATACGATGCCGGCACCACGCTCCGCGTGCGCGTCGTCTACCACGGCGCGCCGCGCACCGGCCTCTTTTTCGTCAACCCCACCGACGCGTATCCGAACGCGCCGCGCGAAGTGTTCTCGCAGGGCGAGCCCGAGCTCAACCACTACTGGTTCCCGTGCTGGGACTACCCGAACGACATGGCGACGAGCGAGACCATCACCACCGTCCCCGCGGCACAGGTCGTGGTGTCCAACGGCCGCCTGGTGCGGGTGACGCATGGCGCACACACGACCACGTACGACTGGGTCGAGCGTGTGCCGCACAGCTCGTATCTGATCTCGCTCGCCGTGGGGCCGTGGCGCAAGATCAGCGACCGCGCGGGCGCGACGCCGGTCGCGTACTACGCGCCGCGGAGCGTCGACACGGCCATCATCCGCCGGTCCTTCCGCCTAACGCCAGACATGATCGCCTTCTTCGGCCGGGCGACGGGTGTGCCGTATCCGTACGAGCAGTACGCGCAAACGACGGTCCACGACTACCTGTTCGGAGGACAGGAGAACGTGAGCGCGACGACGCTCACCGACCTCACGCTGCACGACGCCCGCGCGGAGGCCGACTACCCCAGCACGGCGCTCGTGGCGCACGAGCTGGGGCAGGAATGGTTCGGCGACTACGTGCAGGGCCGCGACTGGGCCGACATCTGGCTCAACGAGGGATTCGCCACGTACATGGAGGCGTTGTACACGCAGCACCACGACGGCAACGATGCCTTCCGCTACGAGATGGTGCAGGACGAAGAGCTGGCCCGGGCGCAGGACCGCCGCGACTATCTCCGCCCGATCGTCGACCGGCACTACGACGATCCGTTAGACATGTTCGACGCGATCACGCACGAGAAGGGCGCCGCCGTGCTCGACATGCTGCGCTATGTCGTGGATGGATCGTCCGCCGCGGCTCACCCGGCGTCGCAGCGCGAAACACTGTTCCGCGCCTTCCACCACTACCTGGCGCTGCACCACACCCATACGGCGACGACGAGCACGCTCATCGATGCCCTGCGGGAGTCCACCGGGCTGGAGTTAGGCTGGTTCTTTCACGAGTGGGTCTTCATGGCCGGCACGCCGAGCTATCGGGTGTCGGCTCGGTACGACTCGGCGCGGCGCGTCGAGGTGGTCCACGTGGAGCAGGTGCAGCCCGTCGATTCGCTCACGCCGCTGTTCCGCATGCCGGTCGAGCTCGCCTTCCACGGCGCGGGCGAGGAGTCCCGGACGGTGCAGGTAGGAGATTCGCTGGCGTCGCAGGACTTCGAGATTCCGCTGGCGTTCGCGCCCGCCTGGGTGGACTTCGACCCCAACGGCTTCATCGACAAGACGCTGGACTTTCCGCAGCCGGTCGCGGCGCTCGCGGCCAGAGCCGAGCGCGACCGGCACATGATGAGCCGGTTAGGGGCGGCCGAGCAGCTCGGCGCGATGGGAGACTCTGCGTTAGGCGACCGCGTGCGCGCGCTCGCGCAGGTGCTCGGAGCCGACGCCTTCTACGGGGTCCGTGCCGCGGCGGCGGCGTCGCTCGGCCGCATCGGTTCGAGCGACGCGCGGGCTACCCTGATCGACGCCTTGCGGACGCAGCCAGACAGCCGGGTCCGCGCCGCTGCCGCGTCAGGCTTGGGCCGCTCGAGCGGCGACAGCGATGTCTACGCGGCGCTCGTGAACGCCGTGCACGCGGATTCCAGCTATGCCGTCGCGGCCGCCGCCGCGCGCGGCATCGGCCGATCGCGGAACCCGAACGCCGAAGCGGTGCTCGCGGCGGAGGTGCGATCGGGCCCCGAGGTCCATGTGCTCAAGGCCGTGCTCGCGGCGCTGGCCGCAACGCAGGACCCGCGCGCGGCGTCCGTGTTGCTCGATGCCTCGCAACCCGGCGTGCGAGAGGACGTCCGCGCGAGCGCACTCGGCGACCTCGCGGCGATGAAGGACTCGGTGCCTCCCGGCGACTCGGCGCGCGTACTCACGGCGGCCCGCGCTGCACTCGACAGCCCCATCCTAACGCTGCGCCTCGCGGGCGAGGATCTGACGGGCGCGTTCGGCCTGGTACAGTTGCGGGCCGATGTGGCGCGCGACGCCGATGCGCCGCTCGTCATCCAGAGCCGGCTCGCTCGGCAGGTGCTCGGCAAGCTGGATGCGGCGCGCCGCTGACGGACCGTTAGTGCGCGTGCGAGACCGCTTCCGTTCACCAACACGTCGATCGCGCCGGTGCCATCCGGGGCGGAAAACACGCACTGCTGTCCCTCGGCGTCGGTGCCGGCCGTGCGTTAGCCATCAGCCGCGCGTCAGTTCATGGCGCTCTTCCGGCCGTTCGCGCACGATTTCTATCGCGGAAACGCGTCGGGCAGGCCGCCGTCGATCGTGAGGATGTCGCCCGTGGTGTAGCGGAACCGCTCGCTCGCCAACAGCGCGGCGACGTCGGCCACCGATTCGGCCGGAATGAGCGACACGCCCATGGCGTTCCGGCTGCGATACGTCTCCAGCTGCTGCTCCGGCGTCACGCCCCGCATCGCGGCGCGTTCGTGGACGAATCGCAGAAAGAGCGGCGTCTCCACCTGATCGGCGTTGATGGCGTTGACGCGGATGCCGTCGCCGCCTAACTCGACGGCGGCGACGCGCATTGCCTGGAGCAGCGCGGCCTTGCTTCCCCCGTACGCGGCGGCGTCGCGGCCGGGCGCGAGCGCCGCCTTAGACACCGACGCGACGATCGACCCGCCGAGCCGCTGCCGCTGCATCACCGAGGCGGCGGCGCCCATCGCGAGCACGGCGCCCACGTAGTGCACGTCCAACTGCCGCTGGAGGTCGTCGCGCCGCAACGCAGTCACGCAGGCGAATCGCGGCGCCTGGCCGGCGGTGTAGAACAGCGAATCGATGCCGCCGAACGCCAACACGGTCTGCCGCACGAGCGCGCCAACGCTCGCGTCGTCGCGCACATCGAGCGCGACGGCGATGGCGCGGTCCTTATGCGTTAGGCATATCTCCGACGCCACCGCCTGGGCGGCCGGCCCATCGAGGTCGGCCACGACGACGTGCGCGCCTTCTTTCGCGAAGCGGTGTGCGGCTGCTTTGCCGATTCCGCTCGCGCCGCCGACGATCACTGCCACGTGGCGCGGCAAGAGGAGGGTGGCGCGCTCGTGCGCATCCTGCTCGTCGATCTTGCGTCGCTCGAGCGCCCAGTGCTCGAACTCGAACACCTCTGACTCGGCGATGAAATTGAATGCGTCGATTGCTTCGGCGTTCGCGATCGTCTCGAGCACGGCGCGATAGCACGCATTCGCCGTGATCGCGCTGCGCTTGTCGCGCGACGCGGTGATCATTCCGAGTCCGGGCACGAGCAGCACCTTGGCCCAATCGTCGAGAGGGCGCTCGTCCGGGGCGGCATGCCGGGCGTGATACGCCTCGTACTCCGCGCGCTGCCTCGACAGCTGCGCGCGCGCGGCGGTAGCCAATTCCTCCGGCGTGAGCGACGGGTCGATGCTCAACCAGAGCGGGAGCCGGCCGGCGCGCAGGATGTGCTCGGGCGTGGCCATCCCGCGGCGCGTCAGCTCCTGCATGCGCGTGTCGGCGATCGCGTGCAGGACGTCGTCGCCGTCGTCGAAGTGCAGAATGACGCGGCTCGCCGCGCCGAGCTGGCCGCGGAGGACCGGCAGCAACCCTTCGGCACATCGACGGCGCACATCCGCCGGTGGGATGCGATCCGCGGGCACCGCGCGCGCCGGGCGCGCGCGCCGCTTCGCGGCCAGGTAGTCCTCGATGCGGTTTACGGTGCGGAGCAACCGTGCGTAACACTCGCGCGCATCGTCTGCCCACACCATCAGGCCGTGATGCGCCAGCGCAAGCCCGATGGTATTCGGCGGCAGCCGGTTGGCCATGCGCGCGACCGCCTGGGCCAACGGAAAGCCGGGGCGCACGTACGGCACATAGGCGATTTCGCCGCCTAACACGTCGCGTACGAGCCGCTCCGCCGCCGCGTCGTCGATGTCGGTGAGGCTCATCGTCGCGACGTCGTGCGTGTGCGCGATCACCCGGTTGGGCATGAGCGAGTGCAGGGGAGTCTCGACGCTCGGCGTCGGGCCGCCGGGATCGGTCATGCACTGCGCCATGAACCGCATCATCTCGTCGTCGCGCATCGACTCGACCGTTCCGAGCGACGCCAGTGCCGGCAGTGACAGGCGGGCGAATCCCGACCGGCCGATCGTGCGCAGGTCGGTGCCGCTTCCTTTGACGAACAACTCATCGCCGATCTTGGTGGATGTGTTGCCGCCGCCCGGCTGCACGAGCCGGGTCTCGAGACCGATGAGGTTGGAGAGGTAGACCAGTTGGTCGAGCGCATCGGCACTAGCGCCGGGCGGTCCGCCTTTCCAACGGTCGTCGACGTTCATGAGCGGTAAGATAGCCGTTGCGACACAGCCATGATGGCGCGGGGTGCCCAGGGGTCGCGGGCGCGACGGGCCCGAACGCCCTCGACGGTGCGACAGGGTCCGCGCGGACCATCAGAGAGTTTTTGCCTACTTAGTAGGCCAAAACTCCGTGATGCGCCCCGATGGCGGTACCACGGCGCTCGTTCGCGCGAGGTCTTCTCGCTCGGCGGCCGTCACCCGTGGAGTGACGGCATTCCAAACGGCTGCGTCACGGGTTATTGCGAACGTGGTGGCCGTGCAGGACGACGTCACCCCCGCTATCATCAGCACCGGTCCACGCGCGCGCGCCTCGGAGTGTCGAACGCGCGTTGGAGCTCGTGTGCGCACCCAGCCTTGAGGTGTCTTCATGAGCGTTGGTCGCAGTCTCGTGATCGCGGGCATAGTGACAACCGTGTTGGGCGCACTGCCCAGGCATGCGCTACCGACCGCCGAGCCGAATCGCAACGTCGACCGCGCCGGCCGCCTGGAGCATGGCGTCCTCAGTGTCGCTCTCGAAGCCAAGCAGACCCAGTGGATTGCAGTCGGTTCGCATCAGGTCCCGCTGCCGCTCGCCGCCTTCTCGGAGGTCGGTAAGGCCGCGCTGGTGCCCGGGCCGCTGATTCGAGCGCCGCAGGGCACGGAGCTCCGTCTCTCGCTTCGCAACGCGCTGTCGGTGCCTCTCACCTTCCTCGTGCCGGCGGCGATCCACGGCAGCTCGGAGCCCGATGCGATGGATTCCGTGGTCGTACCCGCGGGCGCGGTTAGGCAATTCACGACCACTGCCTCGGCGGCCGGCAATTACGTGTACCGCGCCAAAGCGCCAGATAATGCAAGTCAACTGGCCGAGATCACCGGGGCACTGGCCGGCGCCATCGTGATCGACACGGCTGGCGTCAACGCTCCGGTGCGCGATCGCGTGCTGGTGATCATGGCACTGCCCGATACGCAGTGGGTGGACGGCGTCAACTCCCTCGGCCACAAGCCGACGCCGTCCGATCTGGCGGCGCTGCGACGCGGCGTCGGCGGCCGATTCACATATACGATCAACGGTCGCACCTGGCCTAACACGGAACGGATTCGCGCGACGGCCGGCGACACCCTGCATTGGCGCGTGATCAACGCGTCGGACCAACTGCATGCCATGCACCTGCACGGCTTCTATTTTCGCGTCGACGCGCTCACGGGCGGGTTGCCGGCGCCCTTCCCGCGGCCGGGCCCCGGCCAGTTGGTCGTGACGCAACTCCTCGCGCCCCGTTCGTCCATGTCCATGACCTGGTCACCGGATCGGCCGGGGAATTGGTTCTTCCACTGCCACATCGCGATTCACCTGGAGCGCGACCCCTTTCTCGATCCGCCTAACGATCGGCAGGACGGCGCAACGGCCCGAATGCGAGACATGTCGGGCATGGCGTTGGGCGTGGTAGTCGCCGATCGACCCGGCGCTCACCATGCCGCCGCGCGGGCGCCGCTTCGCCGGCTGCGACTCATCGCCGAAGCGGGTCAGGTGCTGGCCGCCTTCCAGGGGCGGGACGCATTGCCGACGATGCACTTCGTGCTCGAGGAACAGGGTCGCCGGGTCGAAGGAAGGCCGCAGATGAGTCCCGAGCTGGACCTCACGCGCAATGAGCCGGTGTCGATCACGATCGTGAACCACCTCGCGGAGCCCACGAGCGTCCACTGGCATGGCATCGAACTGGAGGACAGCTACGTGGATGGGGTGCCGGGCTTCAGCGGCGCGGGCAATCATCTCGCGCCCAGCATCGCGCCGGGGGATTCGTTCATCGTGCAGTTCACGCCGCCGCGTTCCGGGACGTTCATGTATCACGCGCACGTCGATGAAGTCCGCGAGCAACTCGCCGGCCTCGAGGGAGCGCTCATTGTGCGCGATTCCGATACCGCGCCATCGGCGGAT
>DAHUXU010000604.1 GCA_027307005.1 Gemmatimonadota bacterium | reverse complement strand
GTTAGGCCCACATCCCGGCCGCGGCCGCGAGGGCCGGCGCTATCCGGCGGGCCTCGCCGTTGCGCCTAACGGGCGCTTGCTGTACGCGGCCGAGAACATGGAGGAGTCGCTGGCGGTGATCGATCTGGCCGCACGGCGCGTCGTGCAGCGCCTGCCGGCCGGCCGCTACCCGTACGGCGTCACCGTGACGCCCGATGGCGCGGTGTACGTGTCGTCGTGGGGCGCGAATACCGTGTGGGCGTATGCGCCCGGATCCGACGGACGGCTCTCCGCGACCGACACGATCCCGGTCGCGCGGCATCCGTCGGCCATGATCGCGAGCCGCGACGGGGCACGCCTCTACGTCGCGTCGGCGACCACCGACCGCGTGAGCGTCGTCGACACCAAACGTCGCGCGGTGATCGGCGAGCTGCGCGACCCGCCGCCCGCCGGCCCCTCGGAAGGCAGCACGCCTAACGCACTGGCGCTGTCGCCGGACGGCCGCCGGCTGTTCGTCGCCGAAGCCGATGCCAACGCCGTGGCGGTGTTCGACGTCTCCGGCGGCGCGGCGCCGCTCGGCCGCATCCCGGTGGACTGGTATCCGTCGGCCATCCTCGCCGCGGGCGACACGATTCTCGTCGCCAACGGCAAGGGCGCGGGCACCGCGCCTAACCCGGATGGCCCCACGCCGGCCAAGCCCCCGGCGCGCGTGCCGCGGTCGTACACGTTAGGCCAACTGACCGGGACGCTCTCCACCATCGTGCGTCCGCTCGCCTCGCCCGGCGCGCTGGCACAGTACAGCGCCCGCGTCGCCCGCGCCAACCATTGGGACCAGCCCGCCTCCGCCCGCGGCGCCGGCCGGTATCCCCCGTTCACTCACGTCATCTACATCATCAAGGAGAATCGCACGTACGACCAGGTGCTGGGCGACCTGCCGCAGGCCGACGGCGACACCTCGCTCGTGTTTTTTCCGCGCGCCGTTTCGCCTAACCATCACGCCCTGGCCGAGCGCTTCGGCATCTTCGACCGCTTCTTCACGAACGCCGAGGTGAGCGCGCAAGGGCACAACTGGTCGACCGCCGCGTACGCGAGCGACTACGTCGAGAAGACGGTCGCCGCGCAGTACTCCGACCGCCGGCCCTACTACGACTACGAGGGCGCGAATCGCAACCAGCTCACCGACGACGACGTGGCCTCGCCGTCCACCGGCTACCTCTGGAATCTCGCCCAACGAGCCGGGGTTTCATTCAGAAATTACGGCGAGTTCGTGGTGAGCAATCGCGAGCTCACCGGCCGCCGGGATCTGCCCGAGTCCTACCGCGGCGACAAACCGTTTCTCGCCGCGCACACCGATTCCGCGTATCCCGGATTCGACCTCTCGATCCCCGATCAGACGCGCATCGATCGATGGCTCGAGGAGTTTCGCGCGTTCGAGACGACCGGCGACATGCCGGCGTTGGAGATCGTCCGTCTGCCCAACGACCATACCTCCGGCGCCCGGGTCGGCATGCCCACGCCTCGTGCCGCGTTTGCCGACAACGACCTGGCGTTGGGCCGTCTCGTCGAGGCCCTCTCGCGCTCGCGCTTCTGGCGCAGTACAGTTGTGTTCGTCGTGGAAGACGACGCGCAGAACGGACCCGACCATGTGGATTCGCACCGCGCGCCGTTTTTCATGATCAGCGCCTACAGTCATGCCGGAGTCGTGCACCGATTCGTGAACACCACGGACGTGATTGCCACCATCGCCGACATTCTCCACCTCGGTTCCCTGTCGCAATTCGACTATTACGGCCGCCCGCTGCGGGGACTCTTCGCCGATTCGCCGGATCTGACGCCGTACGTAGCACAGGCGCCGGAGCAGCGGCTCGATGATCGCAATCCGGCACGCGGTCCCGGCGCCGCGGCATCCGCCCGGCTCGACCTTCGGCTGGAAGACGAATCGGACGACAACCTCTTCAACCACGTTCTGTGGGAGGCGATCAAGGGGCCGGCCGTGCCGTATCCCGGCACGACGCACCACGCGATGGCAAAGGGCGCGCTGGCCTACTGAAGTCACGCTGCACGCTGTACCCTTTCTCGATTCCGGCGCACCGCTCGTCATCGTCGTCACCGTCCGCAACCCAGCGACTCCCTCTTTGCACTCATGACGCCCGCCCGTTGGCTTCTCGCGATCGTATCGTTTGCCGCGGCCATCGGGGTGTCGTTGTACATCGTGGTCACGAGTTGGCCGCCGGCCGACCACCCGGTGTCGGTGAGCGTGGCCGCGCACGGTGTGCTGCTGGGGATCGCACTGCTCGAGCTGGGGGCGCGCGGAGCCAAGGTGCGACTGAGCGCCGCGTCGCTGCGCATTCCGATGACGTTCGGCGTCGCGTTGCGCGCGAGCGCGGGGGGCGACTTCGGTGCGGCGATCACACCCGCGCGCACGGGTGCGGAGCCGGCGCGCTTTCTCATCATGACGGAAGCCGGCATGACGTCGGCGCACATCATCCTCGTGATTTACGCCGAGCTGTTTCTCGAGATGATTTCGCTGGCGATCGTGGCGATTGCGATGTTCTTCACGTTCCGGGACGCGGGCGGGATCATCACCGGCATGGCGAGCCTGGTGGCGATGTACGCCGCGTTCGTGTTAGGCACCGGGGCGTTGGGCTTCGTGCTGGCGCGCCGGGGCATGAAGGATGCGCCGCCGCGGCTGCTGGCGCGGCTCGGTGTGCACGGGACGCGGTGGCAGAAGTTTCGCAGCGTGCTCGAACAGCTGCGTCGCGGCATCGAGGGGATGAAGGACATGCGGTTCGGCGTGGCCGGCGTGGCGCTCCTCGTTTCGATCGTGCACATCCTGCTGCGGCTCGCGATTCTGCCGATCATCGTGTACTCGTTCGGCGTGCACGTGCCCGCGGCGCCGCTCATTTTGTGGCCGATCGCGCTGACGTACGGCAGCGTGGTGGTGGCGGTGCCGGCGGGCGGCGGCTTCATCGAAGTGGCGTTCAAGGAGACGCTGGGCCACGCGATTCCGGCGTCGATCTTCGGCGCGTCGCTCATCTGGTGGCGCTTCTACACCTTCTACCTCTACATCATCCTCGGCGGGATCGCGGCCGGCGGCACGGTGCTCCGCGCGCTCCGGCCTGACGACGACGACGAAGAGACGGTCCAGGACAGCGGGCCGGACCTGGCCGTGCAGCACGATCCAGCGCGTTAGGCGCATCCTCGGCCGGCGCGTCAGCTCATCGGCGTGGGAGAGACGTACGACTTCGAACCGGCACGGGGCGCGGCTCTCGTTCGGCGCGCGTCAGGGCTTGTTGCCTAACGCAGCGCGCACGCGTTGCAGGACACTATCGTCGACGGGGCCGGAGAGCACGTAGCCGGTCCCATCGGCGCCGCGCCACCGGATGGCGTGGATCGCGGCGCCGCTCGAATCGCCACCGGCCGGGGAATCCGCACTCGCCGGAGCCGGGGCAGCACGCGTCGAGTCGTTAGGCATCGCCGCCGGCGGCGTCACCTCGAGCACCACCAGCGCGCCGTTTCCGGCGGCGTAGGTCCGGCGGCGGACCATCACCGGACCGCGCTGCACGGAGTCCACGGACACGAGCCGGGGCGACGATAGCGCGCCGCCGGGTTGGCCCGTCACGACGAGCTCCGACAACTGCAGGGCTTTGCCCTCGCCGAAGCGCCGGGCGAGCGCGCTCGACGATTGGGCCTGCGCCGCGCGCCGCGCGGAATCGGCTGTCGTGATGGCATCGGCGGCGACGGCGACGTTCACGTCGCTCGCGGATTTCTTCGCCGACGCGGCCTGCTGCCGCTCTTCCCGCGCGAACGATTTGACCTGCGGCTCGAGGCTGGGGGCGGGCGCGGCGCGCGGCCGCGCTCCGCCTAACGCAGCCGCCGGGGCCGGT
>DAHUXU010000597.1 GCA_027307005.1 Gemmatimonadota bacterium | reverse complement strand
ACATCGCTCGGATTCTGGGCCAGGTCTAACGCAACGACGGCGTCGAACGACGGATGCGTTGCGCGCACTCGTGCGCACGCGTCGCACACTTCCTCGACGGCCTGCGCCGGCGTCTCCCCGGGCAAGGTGCGCCGTTCGATGCGCAGCGTGCAGCGGTCGGGAGACGTCGACATGCCTGACCCGCCATCGATCGTCGACGCGTGCCACGATGCATGGCCGAGCAGCGGGTGGGTACGGTGAACGAGCTCGCTCGACTCGAGAGCGTCGAGCTCGACCAATAGCAGCCCCGCATGACGAATGGCATCGATGCCCACGTCGTAGCGGCTGCCGTGCGCCGCGCGACCGCGCACCGTGACCGTGATCCACACGAAGCCGCGATGCGCCGGCGCGATGGCCAGGCGCGTCGGCTCGGTGACGATCGCCGCATCGGCCCGCACGCCGCGGTCGATCAGCGCACGCGTGCCGATGCTGCCGTACTCCTCATCGGCGACGGCAGTGATAATGATCTCGCAATCGAGCCCGGTGGCGGCGGCGCGCGCTGCGGCGGCGCACATCGCGGCCACGCCGCCCTTCATGTCGGACGATCCGCGGCCCCAGATCGAGCCATCGCGTTCGGTTGCCGCGAACGGCTCGTGCGTCATGCCGTCCGTTCCGACGACATCCAGATGGCCGTTGAACATGAGCGTGCGTCCGCCGGCCCGCCCGACGCGCGCAACGACGTTCGGCCGGTTAGGCGCCGCATCGGCGACTTCGGCGGCGAAGCCCCACGAGCGTAACACTTCGGCGAGTGCGCGCGCGACGGGTCCTTCGCCCGGCGCACCGGGAACGAGCGATGGATTGCGCGAGTCGACGCGCACGAGCGTTTGCGCGAGCGCCACCGCATCGCCGAGCGCGACCGTCATGCGGGCACCGCGATGTCGACGAGCCGCGCGCCGTCCAGGTCGATCGTGAACGGGAGCGGCACGGCCACGGATGCCACCGCGGCGCGGACCGCGTCGACCGCCGCGTCGGGAGCGATCACCAGGACGCTGCCGCCGCCCGACGCGCCTAACGCTTTGCCGCCGGTGGCGCCCGCCCGGCGCGCCATGTCGAGGACACGCTCGATGCCCGGCGGGGAGATGCGCGCGTGCAGGCTTCGCTGAAACTGCCAGTGTTCGTCGACCAGCATCGACAGCTCATCGATCGACCCGTGCTCCAGCGCCTGCGCCATCCGTGCGGCGAGCGCCTTCATCCGCGCGAGGGCCGCGGTCACGCGGGGCTCGCGTGCGCGATACGCGTCAATCACCGCGGTGATCGTGCGGCCCGAGAGGCGCGACTCGCCGGTGAACCCCACGATGCACCGCCGCTCGATCTCCGCCCGGCGCGCGGGCGGCAGCGCGATGCGCCGCGCCTCGACGGCCGTGCCGACACGCAACTCGAGCGCGCCGCCTAACGCAGCAGCGTAGTGGTCCTGGCTCCCGCCCGGCACCTGCAGCCCTTCCGTCTCGACCGCACGGCTGCGCTCGGCGAGCGCGGTTGCCTCGAGCGACTCGCCTCGCCACGACGCGAGCGCGGCTTGAATCGCCACCCCGGCCGCCGACGACCCACCCAACCCGGCGCCGCGCGGGAAATCGTTGCGGAGATCGAGCGATACGTGCGAAACGCCGGCCCGCTCCAGCGCCGCCAGTGGTAAGGCCTGGTCTTCCTCGTGCGCATCTACGTGCAGCCCAACGCCGCGATCCGTGAGGCGCGCGGTCGCGTAACGGGCGATGGCGAGATTGCAGACGCAGCCGCCTTCTTCCTGCGGGTACGGCGGGACGTCCGTCCAACCCCCACCGAAGTCGATGCGCACCGGCGCACGTGCCGTCACCTCACGCACGGTTCAGCTCGAAGGTCGGTGTGCGAGGTGACGTCCCATGCAGCGGCGAGCGCTAAACCGTCGGGGCGAGTGCATATTCCATCGTACGTAGCGGGGTTCGAGGCGGTGGGAAATGGAAACCTAGTTCCTGGCCGCTCGATTGCCAGACTGTTGCATGATGGCCATGATAGAGTTCCCGTCCCCTCGTGCGTCCTGCCAGGTGCCCGATGCCAGACCTCTCGCGATACCTCGTTGATCGGACGCTCATCATGCTCTCGAACCGGGAGCCGTACGAGCATCGGTTCGTCGAAGGCGCGAGCGGCGAACGCGCGATCGAGGTCCGGCAACCGCCCGGCGGTTTGGTGTCCGCGCTCGATCCAACCATGCAAGCGACGCACGGCGTCTGGGTGGCATGGGGCTCGGGCAGCGCCGATGAACATACCGCCGATGCGCACGGACGCTTGCGCGTGCCCCCACAGACTAACGCATACACGCTGCGCCGCGTTTTCCTGGACGCCGCCGACGTCGACGGCTTCTACCTGGGCTTCGCCAACAGCTCGCTCTGGCCGCTGTGTCACCTGCTCGTACAGCACTTCTCGTATCGCGACGAGTTTTGGGAGCGCTACCAGCACGTGAACGCGAAGTTCGCGCACGCCGTGGCGGATGAAATCCGGCGTGCGGACAAGAGGCCAGTAGTCTGGATCCAGGACTATCATTTCGGCCTCGCGGCTTCGATGATCCGCGACCTCGTCGAGCCGCAGCTGCTCCATCAGTTCTGGCATATTCCGTTTCCTCCAGCCGACATTCTCCGCCTGCTGCCTATCGACGTCGATGAAGCGCTCCTGCGCGGACTGCTCGGCAACGATCTGATCGAATTCCACACCGAGCGGTACGCGCTCAACTTCCTCGGTTGCGTCGCCGAGTTCATTCCCGAAGCCGAGATCGACGCCGAGACGTTCACGGTGCGATTCGACGGGCGCGTCGTCGAGATCGGCGTGTATCCGATCAGCATCGACGTCGAGCGCTACGAGCGTATGGCTGCCACGCCGGTGAATGCGGCGCTCGCCGAGCGCTTGCGCTCGCGCTATGCCAAGAACGATTGCCGGTTAGGCGTCGGCGTGGACCGCGTCGACTACACCAAGGGCATACCGGAGCGTCTGCGCGCGCTGCGGCTGCTCTGGGAGCAACACCCCGAGATGCGAGAACGCTTCACGTTCCTCCTCGTGGCCACGCCGTCACGGTCGGAGATCTCGGCGTACCGCACGCTCGAGGAAGAGATGGTGCGTGGCGTGCTCGAGATCAACGCGCGCTTCCGCACCCGGACGTGGACGCCGATCGTGCTGGTGCACGAGAACGTCAGCGCCGAACTGCTGGCCGGGGTGTATCGCGCCGCGGACTTGTGCCTCGTGTCGTCGCTGCAGGACGGCATGAACCTGGTGGCGAAGGAATTCGTCGCCTGTCAGATCGAAGAGCGCGGCGTGCTGGTGCTGAGTCGATTCACCGGGGCCGCCGAGGAGATCGACGGCGCGGTGCTCATCAACCCGTTCAACATCGATGGCTTCGTGGAAGGCATTCGCCGCGCGGTGAACATGGGCGATGGCGAGCGCCGCGTCCGGATGCACCGCATGCGCACGCAGCTGCGCAGCCGAACCATCTTCGATTGGCTGGCGGCGGTGCTCAGCCGAACCGAGGCCATCATCGCCGAGCGTTCGCAGGAGACCGGCGCGGCGTGACGCGTCCGCTGCTTCCCGTGGCCGCCGATGTCGCCGCGCGGCTGAGCGGGTCGCCGCTCCTGTCCATGCTCGACATAGACGGCACGCTGGCGCCGATTGCGCCGCGTCCCGAAGATGCCGCCGTGCCCAACGAGACGCGGCGACTGCTGGCGGCGTTAGCCGCGCACCCGGGCGTGACCGTCGCGTTCGTGTCCGGTCGTGCGGCGGCGGATGTCACGCGGCTCGCCGGCGTCCGCGGCACGTGGATCATTGGCAACCACGGGTTCGAGGTGCTGCGGCCCGATGGGCGCGCGGTCGCCGGCGCTGCGTTAGGCGACGCGCGCGGCGCGATCGAGGCGGCGCTGCAATCGAGCGCCGCCACGGCGGCGTCGATGCCGGGCGTGATCGTGGAGGACAAGCGCTGGACGGCGAGCGTGCACTTTCGGCTCGCCGCGCCGTCGGTGGCCGGACCGCTGCGCGCCGCCGTGCGGGCGGCGGCGGACGCCCACGGACTCCGCGTGCTGGAGGGCAAGAAGGTGCTGGAGCTCCGGCCCAACGCCGACGTCAACAAAGGCACCGCCGCGCTTCGCCTAACGCACGAGATCATCGGCGACGGTCCAGGCGCTGTGCTCTACGTCGGCGACGACGCCACCGACGAGGACGCCTTTGCGCGGCTGCGAGCGGAGATCCCCGCGGCAGTCACGGCGCGGGTGGGGCACGACGGTCACGCCCACACGTCGGCCGAGTTTTCGCTCGACGACACCGCCGCGGTGGCGCAATTTCTCGACTGGATTGCAACCGCGCGCGGGATAGCCGCGCGCGGCGAATCATGACTCAGCGCTTTTTCTTCCCCGCTTTCTTGGCGCTTGGCTTTGGGCGGGATGCAGCCGTGTGTTTTTTCCCGGCGGGCCGGCTTGCCGTATGCGCTGCGTGCACGGTCTTCGCCGCCTTCTGAGCTGGCTTGACACCCGGAGCAGACGCGACGGGCGCTTTCTCGGCTGCTGTGGTCGGTGCGATTTTCTTGATCGGCGGCACCGGCACGGGCGCGACCGGAGGAGGCGATGCGGCCTGCTTCGCGGCCGGCTTGCGCTTGCCGTGCGCTTCCTCGACCTCGCGAATGATCCGGTCGGCTTCCTCCTGCGTCATCTGGCCACGCCGCACCATGTACTGCACGATGTCCCGCGCACTTTCGATGGCGAAGCCGGCGAGTCCGGCAGCAGCGTTGATGACATCCTTGATCGCCTGGGCGATCTTGCTGCCGGCCTCTTGACTGATTTCTTGCGCCCTGAGCGCCATTTCGGCGACAGTGTCGCGCGCGTCCGTGCTGCGATGTCCAGGGGCTCGCCGCGGGACACCTGGCTGCGCCGGCGGCGCTGCCGGTGGGAGGTCGGGGGCCTTCGTTTCTGCGGCTGGCGGCTTGTCCACCATACGAGTAGTGCGCTCCCTATCGGGCAGTAAGTGACGCAGCGTGTGTGACGTCGCGGGCAAACGAAGGTCGGATCGCGGGCGCAATGGGGGGCGCTACGGCATCCTCGTCCCAACCGTTGGTCAAGCGCCGGTAAGTATATGATTTCACGGTAGCTACGCAAGTCGTTGACCGCACGTTCCGGAGATCGCGGTTGTAGTGCATTCCCTCTGCGGAACGATCCTCGAGGCATTTTTGTCAGTACAGCATAGCATGCTTATGGCGACAGAAACGCGTCAACTGCTCGATACCAACGTCCTCGACTTGAGCCGAGTTCTCGCAGGCCCGCTTTGCACAATGATGCTCGGCGACCTCGGCGCAAACGTCATCAAGGTCGAACGCCCGGATATTGGCGACGACACCCGAACCTGGGGGCCGCCATTCGACGACCGCGGCGAGAGCGCCTACTACCTCAGCATCAATCGCAACAAAAAAAGTATCGCGGCCGATCTGAGCGCCGATCGGGATCGCACACTCATTGAAGAGCTCATTGCCGGCGCCGACGTCGTGGTCGACAACTTTCGCCCCGGCACACTCCAACGATACGGACTCGATCCGGAACGGATTCGCGCACGATTCCCCCGACTCGTGTGGTGCACGATCACCGGCTTCGGCGCAGACAGCGCCCGGCCGGGCTACGACTATGTCGTGCAAGCCGAGCGCGGCTGGATGGCCATTACCGGCGAGCCCGGAGGGAGGCCGATGAAAGTCGGCGTCGCATTGGCCGACGTCATTGCCGGCAAAGACGCGGCGATCTCTACGCTGGCTGCGTTAGTCTCGGTGGCGCGTACGGGCGAGGGCCGGCACGTGATCACATCGCTCGCGCAGAGCGCAGCGGCGGCGCTCGTGAACGTCGCGCAGAACGCGCTCGTGACGGGGCGCGACGCCAGGCGGTGGGGCAACGCCCATCCGAATCTCGTGCCCTACGAGCTTTTCGACGCCCGGGATCGACCCATAGTGATCGCCGTCGGCAACGACGCGCAGTGGAGATCATGCGCCCGTGCGTTAGGACTGGATGATCTGGCGAACGATTCCAGTCTCGCGTCGAACGCCGGACGCGTCGCGCAGCGCGATCGTGTCGTCGAGGCCGTGGCCGGACGCGTCAAGGAGCGCTCGGCCGCGGACGTGGCCGCCGCGCTCGACCGTGCCGGTGTGCCATGCGGCATGGTGCTCACCGTGCTCGAGGCGCTGCGCGAGGCACAGGCATCGCCGCTCACCGGCGTCGGCCCGTCCGTACCGGGCACCATCCGCTATCCTCCGCCGCGCCTGAATGAGCACGGCGCCGAGATTCGCGCGCGCGGTTGGGCGGTATTCCAGTGACTAACGCAAGGCCGGGGCACGCGCCGTCTTCCGCGGAGCATCGTGCGCTACATCGGTAACAAGACGCGGCTCCTGCCATTCATCCTGGAGACGGTCGCCGCGCTCGGCATCCGTCCCGGGGCGGCGCACGATGCATGCGCGGGCACGGCCGTCGTTGGGCGCGAGCTCAAGTCCGCCGGTTGGCGCGTCGCGTCGAGCGACATCATGACGTACTCGTACGTCTTTCAGCGCGCGTACGTCGTGTCGCAGCGGGTGCCGAGCTTTGCCGAGCTGCGCGCCGGCGATCCGGACG
>DAHUXU010000582.1 GCA_027307005.1 Gemmatimonadota bacterium | reverse complement strand
AGATCGATGCAGCCCAGGTTGACGATCCAGAAGAGCGAGGCGAGGTCCTGCACCATGGGAAAGTCGATCACGTTCCCCGAGCGGTGCTCGATCGTGCAGGTCTCGATCCACTCCGGCCGCGGCGAGGGCGCGCGCTTCATGAAGAAGCTCTTGCCCGTGATGCCGTTCGGATATCGCTTCATGACCATCGCGCGGTCGAAGAGATGCGGCAGGAGCACCGGCGCGACCGCGGCGTAGTACCGCAGCACATCGCCCTTCGTTAGGCGCTCGGCGGGCCAGAACACCTTGTCGAGATTGGTGAGCGCGACCGATCGCTCCGCGATGCGCAGCTCGGCGTCGCCCTGCGCCGGGATGTCGACGGCCGGCGGTTGCCTGGGCATCACCGCGCTCGCGCGAGCTTTGGCGGACGGCGGCCGTGTCGGACCGCGCCCGACACCGGGATGTACGTCAGCTCCTCCTCTGCACGCGCCCTCCGCAAGAGGATGCCGCCGCGGCTCATGTCGCCGCGGCCGACGAACGTCTCGGGAAAGTGCAGTCGCGGCCCGAATACCGTTAGGAGCGGATCGACGTATTTCCCCGTCGCGATGCAGCCGAGCAGCACGACCTCGGCTGCGTCATCGAGGGCGGCTCGGATGCGGCTCGCATCGCGCAGCAACGGCGCGTGAAAGCGATGGTCTGCCGCCGAGAGGTCGACCTCCGCAAACGCCTCGAGCTCGCAGCGCGTGACGCGCGTCTCCGGCGGCAGGAGGCCGCGTGTCGTGGTAATGATGTGCACCGCCGCGACGCGCGCCGACGGCCGGCCGAACTTCTGCGCGTAGGCGTGTTTGCCCCGAAAGTAGAGACCGCTGAGGAAGCTGAAGACGTCGGAGAGCGCTGCGCCTTCGCGCGCGCCTAACGCCCGGGCCAACGGAAAAGCGGCGTCGGGATTGAACAGGAGGCGTGCGCGCGCGCCGTCCAGGCGCGCCGGCGACAGAAGAAAGATGCGCGTCGGCATGTCACCGAATCATACTGAGCCAAGCGGCGCAATGGCCTCAGGGCGTCGCGCCGCGTGCACCCGTGGTCGTGAGACGGTACATGAGCAGCGCCGCGCGCTTGGTCTGGACCGGCAGCATGCGCAGATCCGCGGTTTCCTGCTCGCTGTGGTCGTCGTGGCCGGAGAGTCCGAGCGCATCGATGGCCATCGGCACGATGTTGGCCACGAACGAGACGTCGGCCGCGCCAGCGCGCGACGGGTCGACCGCCACGACGGGCCCGAACCCGAGATCGCGGCTCGCACGATCGTACATCGCGAGCAGCCGCCGGTTGCCGGCGGTGGGCGCCATGGGCGGATAGCCATCGGCGAACACGAGGTGCGCCGTCGTCATCGGCAGCGTCTGCCCGACGATGCGCTGCATCGCGCGTTGGGCGTTCGCGAGCTGGTCGGGGCTCAGCGTGCGCAGGTCGCCCAAGACTAACGCAGAGTCGGCGACGACGTTCGTCTTGCCCGCGGCCGTGCCCGCGCTCTGCGTCGAATCGAGCGACACCGCGGTGCCGCCGACGATGATGCCGGGATTGAAGGTCAGATAGCGTTCGGTGGACAGCTGGCGATAGAACTGGTCGAGCACGCGCGCCGCCTCGTAGATCGCGCCCGCGCCGTATTCCTTGGTGAAGATCTGCGAGGAGTGCGCGGTGTGGCCCGTGGTGGTGAGCGTCCACGAGATGTCGCCGCGCCGGGAGATGACCGCGGTGCGGGGATCGCCGGCGCCGTCCTCGAAGCCCAACGCAGCGGCCGCGCCGTGTGCCGCGTCGATCAGCGTCTTCCGGGCCAGCGAGAGCGGCGATCCGGCATCTTCTTCATCGCCATCATACACGACCACGACGTGCATCGAGTCGAGCGCACCGGCCTCCTCGAGCGCGCGCAGCGCAAACAGCGCGATCACGTCCCCGCCCTTCATGTCGATCACCCCGGGCCCGCGGGCCGTGCTGTCATCGAGCCGCACGAATTTCTGAAACGGGCTCGACGGATCGAACACGGTGTCGAGATGCCCGATGATCAGGATCTTGGGACCGGGCCCGGGATGCTCGGCCACGAGGTGTCCGGCGCGATGAAACGCCGAGCCGTCGACCCATCGCGTGGTAAAGCCGAGCGAGTCGAATTGGGCGCGCAGGATGTCGCCGACTCGGCGCACGCCGGCGTGGTTCGTGGTACCGCTGTTGATGTCGACGAGCCGGATGAGCAGGGCGAGCGCGTCGTCGTTGTGCGCGTCGATCGACTTCACGACCGTCCGCTCGACACCGGACAGCTGGCTCGGTGTCGTCGCTTGCGCTGCCGCCGTTGGGCCGGCCGCCGACACGGCGAGGAGCGTCGCCAGGGCCAGAGACGCCCCGCGCGCGGGAGGAGGAATTCGCATGGGCGTAAGGTACACATCGAGCAACGGGGACTGTAGACCGGCGATGCGACGCCGCGGCGGGTGACCGCCCGCCGCACGATCGGGCGAGGTGCTCTGCGCCCGGGCCGGCGCCGCCATCGCGGTCGCGGGCGAACCGCTGAAACTTGACGAAACACTAGGCCGTCTATATGACTAGACATCCTAGTGCAAAGACCCGTGACCAAACCCATCCCGCTCCTCCAAGGCACGCTGGACCTGATCGTCCTCGAGATGCTCCGCGCCGAGCCGACCAACGGCTACGATCTGGCGCAGCGCATCCAGGCGGTGTCCCGCGACGTGCTGCACGTCAACGCCGGCTCGCTCTATCCCGCGCTCTACCGGCTCGAAGAG
>DAHUXU010000562.1 GCA_027307005.1 Gemmatimonadota bacterium | reverse complement strand
CGTGACGTTCGTCGTCTGGTTCGTCGCGCTGAACGGCTCCGGCGCCGGCGCAACCGCCGCGGTGCGCGCGTTCGCCGCGGCGATTGCGGTGCTGGTGATCGCGTGTCCGTGCGCCATGGGCCTCGCGGTGCCGACGGCCGTGATGGTGGCGACCGGGCGCGCGGCGCAGTCCGGCCTGTTGATCAAGGGCGGCGCGGCGCTGCAGCGCGCGGGCGATGTGCGCACCGTGGTGCTGGACAAGACCGGCACCGTCACCGAGGGCAAACCTGCGGTAACCGATGTCGTACCGGCGCCCGGGAGCTCGTGGCCGGCAGCCGAGATCGTGAGGCAGGCAGCCGCCGTGGATCGCTCGAGCGAGCATCCGGTGGCCGGCGCGATCGTCGCGCGCGCGTCCGAGTGGGGTCAGTCAGGCGAGGCGACCGACTTCCGTTCGAGTCCCGGACAGGGCGCGTTGGGGTCGCTCGACGGCAATCGTGTCGCCGTCGGGAACGCCGCGCTCATGGCCGCGGCCGGGATCGACGTGGCGCCGCTCGCCGAGGCGGCCGCGCGCCTTACGGACGACGGAAAGAGCCTGGTGTACGTCGCCGTGGACGACGCACTGGCCGGCGTGATCGCCGTCGCCGACCCGGTACGCCCAACATCGCGCGGCGCCATCGCCCGGCTACGCTCGTTAGGCATCGACGTCGTCATGCTCACCGGCGACAACGCGCGTACGGCGCACGCCATCGCCCGCGCGGCGGGCATCGATCGCGTCGTCGCCGGTCTCCTGCCCGAAGGCAAGGTGGCCGAGATCGAGCGGCTCGGACGCGAGACGAGCGGCGCGGTGGCGATGGTCGGCGACGGTGTGAACGATGCGCCGGCCCTCGCGCGCGCCGACGTGGGCATTGCCATCGGATGGGGCGCCGGAACCGACGTCGCCGCCGAGGCGAGCGACATTACGCTCATGCGCGGCGGCGTCGAGGGCGTGGTCACCGCGATCGCACTCTCGCGGCGCACCATGGCGACGATGCGCGAAAATCTCGGTTGGGCATTCGCCTACAATGTCGTTGGAATCCCGATCGCGGCGGGCGTGCTGTACCCGGCCTTCGGGATTCTTCTCAGTCCCGTCATCGCCAGCGCCGCCATGGCATTCAGTTCCGTCAGCGTCGTGGCGAACAGTCTGCGACTCCGGCGCGCTCGGCTCGACTAGCGCGGCGGCACATCACACGAATTCACTCGAGGCGTCATCATGCCGAAGACCGCGCGACACGTCGAACCGGATCTCAAAGCGCGCAACCTGACTCGATTGCGCCGGATCGAAGGTCAGGTGCGGGGACTGCAGCGTATGGTCGAGCAGGATCGATACTGCGCGGACATCATGACGCAGATCTCGTCGGTTCAGGAGGCGCTGCGCGCGGTCGGCAAGGAGCTCATGCGCAACCACCTGAAGCATTGTGCGACCCAGGCGATCCGCGCCGGTAACAGCGAAGCGAACGCGATGTACGACGAACTAATCGACCTGATTTACGCTCGTACGCGATAACGCCGGCGGCGACCGGAGTGTCGGCCGCTTGGCCAAAGTGTGACGGATGGCCCATTTCTCGCTCGATGGCGGTCGAGACCGGCGTCCCTAGCCAAGTGGCAGCACGAGGGTGACGCAGGCGGGGCGGCGCGCGCGGGGCGAACCGGCATCTGGCAGGCGAGTCGTGAGTCGTGCATCGAAGAAGGCCGCTCGTGGCAGCGGCAGTCACACGAAAAAAAACGGTCGACGGCGATCCGATGCGCAACGGGCAGCGGATCTGTTGTGCATGTTCGTCGAGCACATCGCGGATCTCGCGATCTATGCCGTCGATGCTCGCGCGACGGTTTTGAGTTGGAACCTCGGCGCCGAGCATTGCACGGGGTTTGCGCCGGACGAGATGATCGGCCAACCGATGTCCCGCTTGTACACGGTGACGGATCTGGCCAGCAACCTCCCGGCACGCGAGCTCGAGCAGGCGATGTCCGCTGGGCGCTACGAGTGTGAGGGGTCGCGGGTGCGCCGCGATGGGTCGCAATTCTGGGCGAAAGTCATCATCACCGCGCTCCGCGAGGGAGACGATACGCTCGCCGGTTTCGGCATCGTGCTGCAGGACCTCACGGCCCAGCGCGAGATGGAGCGGCAGGAATACGAGCACGCGCTGCAACTGGCAGCTCGCGACGCCGCGCGCCTCGAGGCGGAGAAACGCGCTCGCGACCTCGCCGAGTTGGTGGATCAGATCAGCGCGCAGGCGGCGGAGCTGGATCGCCGGCGGGTGGAGGCGGATGCGGCGAACCGCGCCAAGACGGATTTTCTCGCGGCGATGTCCCACGAGTTGCTCACGCCGCTGAACGCGATCGGCGGTTACGCATCGTTGTTGGCAATGGGGTTGCGCGGCCCGCTCACGGAAGAGCAGCGGTCCGACGTCGATCGCATTCGCGGGAGCCAGCTTCAGCTGCTCGGCCTGATCAATGACCTGTTGAATTTCAGCCGAATCGAGTCGGGCCGGGTTCCGTTTTCGCTGGACGACGTGGTGCTGTCGGATGTCGTCCGCGACGTGGCCGAGCGGATGGCGCTGCAGGTGTCGGCGCGGCGGCTGATCGAGGAACGAGTGGATTGTCCCGACGCCGTGGTCGCGCGCGCGGACCGCAGGAGGGTGGAGCAGATTCTGCTGAATTTGTTGTCCAACGCGGTGAAATACACGGCGCCGGGCGGCCGACTCACGTGGTCGTGTTCGGCGACCGGGGAGCGCGCACGTCTCACGATCCGCGACACGGGCCGGGGCATTCCGGCGGACCGGCTGGCGGACATCTTCGAGCCGTTCGTGCAGGTGGGCCGAGGGTTCGCGCGGCCGGACGAAGGGGCTGGGTTAGGCCTGGCGATCAGCCGGGATCTGGCGCGCGCGATGGGCGGCGATCTGATGGTGGAGAGCGAGCCGAACGTGGGGTCGGCCTTCACGCTGGACCTGCCGCGCGCTCGTTAGGCGCGCGGCTCGCATCGGGGCGATCCTGCGGTTTACGACGCCAGACGCCTACTCAGTCGTTCGGACTTCCCGATAACCCGATCCGCACGCCGGCGGAGGCACGGTCGCAACGCGACGGCCCCGCGCGGTGTCCAAGGATGAGGGTCAGCGAAACACGACCGCGGCACTTGCCGTATCGGTCATCATGGTGGAAGCGCACCGGAGAGCGTCAGCGGAATGACCACCCAACTCGTGAGCGCCGCGCCAAACCGGCACGGGCGTGCAATCGCCGCATCGGTCTCGCGCATCATGCGACTCCGCGACGGCATGCGGGGCGAAACGAACGCCACGCATCCTTTCGTGCACATCGACTGCGGCGACGGCAGGGTGGCGGCGCTGGTGTCGGCGAGCGCCGCGCGCGTTGCGTTAGGCGCAGATCGGGCCCCGCCGCGCCGCGGCGCCGTTCCGACGGTGGCATGTCTGGGCGACCGATTGCCCTTCCCCGACGGAGCGGCCGCGTACGTCGTGCTCTCCGACGTACTGGGATGCGCGACCGATCCCGTGCGGCTGGTGCGCGCGGCGCTGCGCGTCGCGCGCCACGGCGTGATCCTGTGCGACCGTCTGGTGAAGCGCCGCGGCGACCGGCTGCTGCTGCGCGCGTTAGACCTGGCCGACGGCCGCCGGACGCCGCGGTACTGGACCGAGCGGCAGTGGTGGGAGATGGCGGAGCGTGCAGGCGCGCACGTGACGCACTGGGATCGCGTGCGCGACGTCTATCCCGCGCCGGCCTCGTGGATGGTCGGAGGCCACTTGCACGTCGTGATGGTGCTGGAGCCGGAGCCCCCGAATGCCTAACGGGCTACGGATCTCGGATGGCTTCGGCCGGA
>DAHUXU010000558.1 GCA_027307005.1 Gemmatimonadota bacterium | reverse complement strand
CGGCGTATCCCTTGTTACTGCGCGCGGCATACTCGGGTGACGCTGTGACGATCGCGCCGGCCGACGCGCGCGCGTTGCTCGCGCTGCTCGACTCTGTCGACGCGGAGTTAGCTGCACTAGCAGGCTGCGGAAAAAGGTGTGATTGAAGGATGGCGCGGTGGATGCGCGATGGTTAGTATGGCGCGACCTCAGAGTGAGCGTGCGCGATGCGAGGGAGCGAGCCCCAACAGATGGCGCTATTCAGTGTGGTATCGTTAGAGGCGCGGATTCCGCTCGACCATCCGCTGCGGGCGATGCGCCCGCTGGTGGATCGCGCGCTGGCGACGCTCTCGCCGACCTTCGATCAGATCTATGCGGATGGCGGCCGGCCGTCGATTCCGCCCGAGCATCTGCTGCGCGCGCTCCTCCTCCAGGTGCTCTACACCGTGCGGAGCGAGCGGCAGTTGATGGAGCAGCTCGAGTACAATCTGCTCTTCCGGTGGTTTGTGGGGTTAGGCATCGACGACGCGATCTGGGATGTGACGGTGTTCACGAAGAATCGGGAACGCTTGCTGATCGGCGACGTCGCAGACGGCTTCTTCGCCGCTGTGCTGGCGGAGGCGAAGGCGGCGGGACTCCTCTCGGCCGAGCACTTTACGGTGGACGGCACCTTGATCCAGGCGTGGGCGGGCCAGAAGAGCTTCCGCCGCGATTCGACCAAGATGCCCGCGGTCCCCAAACACCGGCGGAAATTGCTCCCACCCGATGATCCCCGGCGCGATCCGCCTGCGGATGGAACGCGCAATCCCACGGTGAATTTCCATGGCGAGCGGCGAAGCAACACGACGCACACCTCGACGACCGATTCCGACGCCCAGTTAGCGCGCAAGGGCGATGGGCGCGAGGCGCAGCTGGCGTATCAGGCGACGGTGTTCATGGAGAATCGGCACGGCTTGGCGGTGGGCACCTGTACGAGTCCCGCAACGGGAACGGCCGAGCGCGACAACGCGATCCTCCTCGCCGCGGGCGCGCCGTATCGGGCGCAGCACATCACGGTGGGCGCGGACAAGGGCTTTGATACGCGCGCGTGTGTGGACGAACTCCGCGCGGTGGAGAGCACGCCGCACGTGGCGCGTAACGACACGGTGCGCCATCCGAGTGCGATCGACGGGCGGACGACGCGGCATGCCGGCTACGGCGTGAGTCAGCGCAAGCGCAAACGGATCGAGGAGATCTTTGGCTGGCTCAAGACGGTGGGCGGGTGTCGGCAAACGCGCTTGCGAGGCCTCGACCGCGTCGGCTGGCAAGTGACCTTCGCGACGGCGGTGTACAACCTCGTGCGGATGCGGCGGCTCCTCGCGCCGGCGCAGGCCTAACGATGCGTGCCCGGGGCGCTATGGGCCTAACACCACGGTGGCGCTCGGCAAGTTGGCGAGTCCGCCACCCCACAACGCCGCGGCGCCTAACTGGAGGACGTCATCGTCGCCGTGACATCCCGAATTTCCAGCGACGTTCTCTATGCCGATTTCAATTCTGTCTATGTTGGCCACTGCGAGCAGCACGATTGATGTAGTACAAGTGAGCGCTCCCGTTCGCGAATCGCGCCATTGATCCGACACACTGGCACCGCCACCGGGCCTCTAAAATGGGCCATTGATCACGGTCTGGCGCATGCGCAAGAGTCGTTAGGCGCGTGCCAGGAGTTCATGCCCAGCGTAAGTCTAACGCTT
>DAHUXU010000543.1 GCA_027307005.1 Gemmatimonadota bacterium | reverse complement strand
GGTCCAACTTTATCCGTTAGGCCCGGCTGTCGGCTGTAGCGTACCCATTCTGCCGTTCGCTCTTTTTATCGGCCGTGTCGGCGTCGTCCGCGCCCTCTCCGCCTTTCGGTTTTTTCTTATCCGGCCTTGTCCGGCCTTGTCCGCACCCTCTCCGCCTTTCGCCTTTTTCTTATCCGGCCTTGTCCGGCCTTGTCCGCGCCCTCTCCGCCTTTCGCTTTTTTCTTATCCGGCCTTGTCCGCCTGTAGTCCGGCTTTCTCCGCCTTTCATTTCTTGACTACGAAGTACGCGATCAGCGCGATTGCCAAAATGACGATCACGTTGAGCGCGATCACCAACGGCATGTAGGACGGTTTTCGCGCCTGGAGCTGCTGCGCCGCCGCGGCGGCGTTAGGCAGGGCGGGCGGCTGCGCGGAACCGATCGCGGGCGCCGCCGCGGGCGGTGTCGCCGAGCTCAGGATGCGGGTGAATTCGCTCGGCACGTGCGACGGCTGGCCCGAGGGCGCGGCGAACACCGGCGGGGGCAGCGTCGGCACCGGAATCATTGGGGGCGCCGGCGGCGTCGCCGGCTGCGGGATGCTCGAATGGCTGGGCGCAGGCGGCACGGCGCCGAAGTTAGGCGCGGGCGGGACCGATGGCGCCCGCGGGATCTGCGGCGCGGGTGGCGCAACCGGAGCGTGCATCGACGGCATCGGCATCGCGCCGAGCCGCGGCTGCGGGATGACGGGCGCCGGGGGTGGCGGTACCGGGGGAGCGACCGGTGGAACCACCACCGGACGCGGCTCCGGTGCTCGGGCGGTCGACGCACTCATCATACCCGTCGCGCTTGCAGATCCAGGCGCGGGCGCGGTCGGCGGGAGCACGCTCGCCATCGGAACGAAGGGCTGAGGCGGCGCTGCTGATGGCGGCATGGGCATGGCCGGTCGCGGCGCCGCCGGCATCGCACCGGGCACTGGCGGTGAATAGAGGGGTCCGCTCGGCGCCGAGCGCTCGGGGGGAGACGAGAAACCGCCCATTTGGAAGATGCGCGTGAACTCGCCGGGCGCGGGCGGCGGGGGCGGCGGCGGCGGGGGCGGCGCCGGCTGAGCGACTGGTGGAACGGGAGGCGGTGCGGGGTGCTGCACGGCCGCCGGAATCGGCTGACTAACGTTGGCCGGTGGCGCGGCCGGATGTGCGGGCGCCGGCGGCGAAGGAACGAACGGCGGTTCCCCTTGACGCGTGGCCGGGGCGGAATGCGACGGCGTCGCGGGCGGACCTCCGGTCATCGAATTGAAAAGACGCGTGAATTCGCCGGCTTGATTGGGTTGGGGCGCGGGCGGCGCGGGCGGCGCGGGCGGCGGCGGCGGCGCCACCGGCGGAGCCGGTGGTGGTGCCGGCGGCGCCTTGGGTGTCGCGGCGATTGGCGCGACGGGCTGCGTCATGGCGCCGGTCGCGCTCGCCGCCTGTGGCGGCGGAGCGACCGGCGGCGGTGATGGGGGCGCAACCTTCCCCGCCGCGCCGCCACCGGCCCGAATCGGCTGCGTCGATCCCGCGCGAGGCGGCGTCTCATCCGGACGCCGCATCGTGACCTTGATCTGCTTCGCCGGCCCATCGCCAGGCGCCGACGCGCTCCGCGTATGCGATGAAATCCACACGTCGAGCGACTCGAAGCCCTGCAGAAACTGGGTGACCACGACCTGATGACCTTCGATGTCCAGGAGCTCGATCACCTTGAGCCGCTCGACGTCGGGTAGCGCGCGCACGCGCGCGAGCATGGCGTTATTCTCGTCTGTGGTTCCGACGAGATAATGCACCATGACGACTTTGCCGTTCGCCACCGCCAACGCGTTGAGCGTGCGGACCTTCCCGTCGGCAACCGGCTTGAGAAGCTGATAGCGTGCGCTGAACTCGGCGCTTGTCATCGACTAGTGGTGGGTCATACGTTAGGGCACTCGCGCCGCCACGTAGCCTCGTGCGGCTCGGGCGGACGACAGCACACCGACTTCCTCACCCGAATCGTCAACAATAGCTGGCAACGCATCTCACGCGCAAACCGATTCGGCCGTCTCACCGGCGCCGTCTCGATCCGCGTGGCCGAGTCGAGCGATACAGGCTCAGGACACTCATGACGCAACTTTCCAGAGTGGTGTGGCGCGAGGGCATGCACCTGGCCCAGCACCACTTCCAGGCGCAGAACCGCTATTTCGAGGACTCCATTCAGTTTGCGGTGTCGCATCTGTTTTTCGCGCCCTACGGACTGATCGGATGCGAGCTCGATGCGAACGCGCTGCGAAACGGAACCATTGCGCTCATCCACGCGCGCGGCGTCATGCCCGATGGGATGCCGTTTCACATTCCCGATGGAGACGCGGCGCCCGCGCCGCTGACCATCGGCGACCTGTTCTCGCCCACCGCCGACGCACACGTCGTCTACTTGACGATCGCGCCGTATCGGCGTGACGCCGCGAACTGCATCTCCCCGGATGCCGTCGGGCGCGACGGCCGGAGCGTCCGGTACGTCTCGGAGCCGCACGTGATGCTCGACGAGACCACCGGGCACGACGAGAAACCGGTCACGCTCGGCCGCAAGAATTTCCGGCTCGCGCTCGACACCTCGCTCGACGATGGCGCCGTCTCGCTCGCCATCGCGCGCGTCCGGCGCGACGGCAGGGGCAGCTTCGTGTACGACGCCGACTACATTCCGCCGCTGCTCCAGATCGGCGGCAGCGACCGCCTGATGACGACGCTGGGCCGGCTGGTCGAGATGCTGGACGCCAAAAGCGCTGCGTTAGGCGCGGGCACCGGCCGCCAGTCGTGAGGCGACTGGGCCAGCCGGGACGTCGCGATGTTCTGGCTCATGCCCGCCGTGCACTCTGCGTTAGGCCCGCTGCGGCATCACCTGCAGGTCAAGCGGTCGCGCCCCGAGCAGGTGTACGCCGAGCTGTCGCGGCTGGCCGGAGCGCTGTGCACGTTCTCGCTCGACGCGCATCCGCGCGCGCTGCCGTCGTACGACCACGACCATCTCGACGCGTGCTTCGACGCGCTCGACCGCCACATCCGCGCCAACCTCGACATCATCATCCCGACCAACTGCGTGTCGGTGCCGTTGCGTTCCACGTCGACCTTCATGTACACCGGTCCGGTGAGCGACACGCGGTGCTTCGGCCACGCGCGCTGGTTTCTCGGACTTCGCTCGAGCGTCGGCGAAGCCGAGACCATCACGCGCGTGCCGCGCTTCGTGAAAGTGTGCTCGGCCAAGTTCACGCCGGAGCTCGTGAAGCGGGCGTATCCCGGTCTCCCGCTCGAGTACGTGCAAGCGCCGCCGGCGGCGATCTCGCCGCGCGTCGACGCCCAGTATTTCTCGATCAGCAAGGCCGGCCCATGCTGGGACACGCTCGTCCAAACGCAAGAGATCGGCGTGTACGTGCCCGACGCGCTGCCCGGCGCCGAGGTGCAGGTGCTCGTGCTGCTCGAGTCGTGATTGCGCCGCACCGCGCCATCGAGGATTTTCGCTGAATGACGATTCCCGTCCAGACCGTTGCTCCGCCCGCGCAAGCGTCCGCGCCCGTCGCGCCGTCCGCGCGCCGCGGCCAGCTCGCGCTCGCGATGCAGGAAGTGCTGACGGCTACCGTTCGGCTGAGAGCCAACCGCCAGGTCGCCGCCGATGCCGAATCGTTCCGCGCGCACATGAAGCAGGTGATGGGCGCCGCCGAGCAGCAGGCGCGCCAGGCCGGGTACGCCGACGAGGACGTGCGGCTCGTGCTGTACGCCGTCGTCACGTTCCTCGATGAGTCGGTGCTCAACTCCACGCAGCCGATGTTCGCCGATTGGCCGCGCAAGCCGCTCCAGGACGAGATCTTCGGTGGGCATCTGGGCGGTGAACTGTTCTTCCAGAACCTGCAGTACCTGCTGGCCCGTCCGGATTCCGAGGATGGGGCCGACGTGCTCGAGGTATTCCAGCTCTGTCTGCTGTTGGGCTTTCACGGACGCTACAGCGCGAGCGATGGCGGCGAGCTGCACGCACTCATGTCGCGCGTCGCGGAAAAGATGCAGCGCATCCGCGGACCATACGGCGAGCTGTCGCCGTCCTGGAAGCCGCCGGCCGGCGACATCCCGAGCACGGGCGGCGACGTCTGGTCGAAGCGGTTAGGCATCGCCATGATCGCCGTGTTCCTCATCGCCGCCGCGCTGTTCGGCATCTACACCGCATCGCTCCGGTCGAGTGTCGCCGCCGTGCACGACGCCGCCGCGCAGGTGGCCCGGTGAGCGCGTTCGACCTGCCTCTTTCGCTCGGGTCCGGCCATGTCGCGTAAGGCGAAAATCTGGGTGATCGCCTCGGTCATCTATCTGGTCTTCGTGGCCGTCGTGTGGTTCGTCGCCGCGGCGTTGCATCTCAAGGCGTCCGACGTCTGGGTCTTCCGGTTCGGGCTGTGGGTGCTCGGCGTCGTCGCCGCTGCGTTCATCGTGTGGTACCTGCTGCGGCAGCTCGCGCCGGCGGCGCCGGACAAGACCGACGACATCGACGCCGCGATGCACGCCGCGCGCGCGCAGCTGGCCGCGTCGCGCGCCGGCGGCAAGGCCGCGGGCACGCTCGCGCGGCTGCCGATGGTCATTCTGTTAGGCGCGGACGGCAGCGCCAAGACCACGACCATCGTGCGCTCGGGCCTCGAGCCGGAGCTGCTGGCCGGCGGCGGCGTCTCGCGCGATGAGACCGTCGCGCCGACGAAAGGGGTCAACGTCTGGTACGCGCGCGACACGGTGTTCGTCGAAGCTGGAGGTCCGCTGGCGGCGGATCCGGGGCGGTTCGCGCGTCTCATCCGCTACCTCCAGCCGCGGCGCCTGGCTGCCGTCCTCGGAGGCGGCTCGCAGGCGTCACGCCTGGCCCTGGTGTGCGTGAGCTGCGACCACCTGGTCCAGCCCGGGGCGAGCGAACAGGCGGTTGCGTTAGGCCGCATGCTGCGCGAGCGGTTGAACGAGCTGGCACGCGCGTTGGGCATCCGGCTTCCGGTGTACGTCCTCTTCACCAAGGCGGACCGCATCGCGTACTTCGCCGACTACGTGCGCAACTTCTCGATCGACGAAGGGCGCGAGGTGCTCGGCGTCACCCTGCCCGCGGACGCCGGCGCCGCCGGACTCTACGCGGACCGCCAGGCAAAGCGCATTGCCGAATCGTTTCAACGGCTGTTCGTCTCGCTCGCCGACAAGCGGCTGCAGGTGCTCGGCCGCGAGGCGGCGGTGGAACCCAAGCCGGGCGCGTACGAGTTTCCGCGCGAGCTTCGCAAGACGGGCGCGGTCGTGACGCAGTTCCTCGTCGAGCTGTGTCGGCCGAGCCAGTTGCAGGTGAGTCCGTTCCTGCGCGGATACTACTTCGCCGGCGTCAGGCCCGTGTACATCAACGACGCCGCTCCGGCGGCGGCAGCGGCCGCGCTGCAATCGCGCGCCGAGGCGCGCTCGGCCACCTCGGTGTTCCGCGCCGAGCAGATGGCGGCGCAGGTGCGCACGGCGCCCGCCGCGGCCGCGACGCGCAAGGTCCCGCAGTGGGTGTTCCTCGGGCGGCTATTCACGGATGTCGTGTTAGGCGACCGCGCCGCCATGCGCGTGACGCGCGGCGGCGCCCGGGTCAACACGCTGCGGCGCGTCGCGCTCGGGGTCGCAACGGCGGCCGGCGTCGTGCTCGCGTTGGGCTTCACGATTTCCTGGTCGGGCAACAAGCAGCTGGCGGCGGACACGGCGGCCGAGGCGCACGACGCGATGGGGCTCACGCTCGCCGGCTCGGCGGCGCCTCCGGTGGAGGCGCTGCACAAGTTGGACACGCTGCGCGCCCAGGTGCAGATGCTGCGCGACTACGACCGGAACGGGCCGCCGAAGCACCTCGAGTGGGGCTTGTACACGGGCGGCGCGCTGTTGGCCGACGCGCGGCGGGCGTACTTCGCGTCGTACGACAAGCTGCTGTTCGAGGACACGCGCGGTGCGCTCGCAGCGGCGCTGCGCGCAGTGCCGCCGGCGCCGCGCCCAACGGACGACTACGGCAGCACCTACCGCATCCTCAAGGCGTACCTGATCACCACCACCAACCCGGAGCGGAGCACCGAAGACTTCCTGTCGCCGGTGCTGCTCGCCGAGTGGTCGGGTGTGCGCGCGCCGGACACCGTGCAGAGCCAACTGGCCCAGCGCCAGTTCGCCTTCTACGCCCGCGAGCTTCCGTTCGGCGACCCGTTCGGCGTGCCCGCTGACACGGCGCTGGTCGGCCGGGGCCGGTCGTTCCTGCGCCAGTTCACCGGCATCGAGCCGATCTACCAGGCGATGCTCGCCGAGGCGGACAGCGGGCACGCCGCCATCCAATTCAACAAGATGGTCCCCGGCTCGGCGGCATACGTCCTGGATCGCGTCACCGTGCGCGGGGCGTTCACCAAGCCGGGCTACGCGGCGATGCAGCGCGCGTTAGGCAGCGCCGACCGGTTCTTCCAGGGCGAACGCTGGGTGTTGGGCGACGAGCCGCCGAGTCTGGTGGACAAGACCAAGGCGCTGGCCGATCTCCGCACGCGCTACGAGAACGACTACATCGCCGCCTGGCGGGACTATCTGCAGGGCGCGAGCGTGACCCGGTACGGCAACGTGAGCGACGCCGCATCCAAGCTCGCCCAACTGTCCGGCAACCAGTCGCCCCTCCTCGCCCTGATCTCGATGGCGTCGCAGAACACGAACACGGATACGACGATCGGCAACGCGCTGCAGCCGGCGCACGCCGTCGTGCCGCCCGGCCAGACGGACAAATTGATCGGCCAGTCGGTGCAGGGATACATGGCCGCGCTGCTCACCCTGCAGGGTTCGTTAGGCCAGGTGGCGACGGCGCCGCCCGGGCAGTCCGAAGGCGCCATCGCCAACGCGACGCAGAACGCCAATGCCGCGCGCGGCGAAGCGCAGAAGCTGGCGCAGACCTTCGTCGTCGGGCGCGAGCCCGCGGTGGCGACCGCCGTGCAGCGCCTGCTCACCGAACCGCTGGCCAGCATCGATCCCTATCTGCGCAACTACGGCGCCGGCCAGCTGAACGGAAAGGGCGAATCGTTCTGCGCCAGGAACGCGACGCTCTTCACGAAGTATCCGTTCAACGAGCGGTCGCCGATTCAGGCGTCGCTCGATGAGGTGAGCACGGTCTTCAAGCCGGGCACGGGGTCGTTGTGGACCTATTACAACGATGCGCTCCAGAACGTGATTCAGGCCCAGGGCAGCACGTTCGCGCCGAAGGCGGGCGGCACGCTGAACGTCAATCCGGCCTTCCTCTCGTTCTTCAACCGCGCTGCGCAATTCTCGGCGGCGATTTTCCCGGCCGGCTCCAACGAGCCCCGCCTAACGCTCAATCTCACCAATTACCTGATGCCGCAGAGCGGACGCCTGCGCGTGGTAGGCGATGGACTGACGGTGGACTACGCCGCCGCGGTCAAGCCGCACCAATTCACGTGGACTTTCCAACCGTCGGGCGAAGCGACCATCGCGGTCGAGCAAGGCAGTACCTGGGCGAACGTCGCCAGCTTCCACGGCACGTGGGCGGTGTTCCA
>DAHUXU010000515.1 GCA_027307005.1 Gemmatimonadota bacterium | reverse complement strand
CCCGGCCGCCGGGGCGCACATTGAAAGCCGGGAAGGCGAGAAATGGACTCTCGTGCTCGTCCGCGAGCTGCATCACTCGCCCAAGAACGTGTGGGAGGCCCTCACCGACCCGGCGCAGCTGCGCGAATGGGCGCCCTACGATGCCGACCGCAACATGGGGACCGCCGGCGCGACCGTGAAGCTCAGCACGTTCGGTGCGCCGTCGCCGCAGGTGAACGAGACGAAAGTGAAGCGAGCCGACGCGCCCAAGCTGCTCGAGTTCGACTGGGGCGGCGGCGATCTCCGATGGGAGCTCGAACCCGTCGGCACGGGCACGCGACTCACGCTGTGGGCCAAGATCGATCGCAACTGGGTGTCCATGGGTGCGGCCGGATGGCACATCTGTCTCGACGTGCTGGCTCACCTCCTGGACGGGGATCCGATCGGCCGTATCGCCGGTATCGAGACCATGAAGTTCGACGGCTGGAAGCGGCTCATGCGGGAGTACGGCGAGCAATTCGGGACGAAGGCGCCGAGCTGGTAGAGGTCCGAGCGCGAAGCCGACGAAGAGGGAAGTGCCCGCGAGCGGGTGCTTCCCTCTGCCGTTGTTCCCCCTCAGTCCGACGCATAATCTTCAGAGGATGTAGTGCGTCCGCTGACCCGTCGACTTCCGTCCCATGGCTGATCCAACTCGCACACCCGTCATCATCTCGGCCGTTCGCACGCCGATCGGCAAATTCCTCGGCGCTCTGGCGCCGGTCACCGCGCCGTCCCTCGGCGCCATCGCGATCAAGGCTGCCGTCGCCCGCTCGCAGGTCCCGCTCGATGACATCGATGAAGTCATCATGGGCAACGTGATCCAGGGCGGTGAAGGGCAGGCGCCCGCGCGCCAGGCGGCCATTCACGCCGGCATTCCGGGACTCGTCCCCGCGCTCACGATCAACAAAGTGTGCGGCTCCGGTCTCAAAGCGGTGATGCTCGCGGCACAGTCGATCAAGGCGGGCGATCAGCAGGTGGTCGTGGCCGGCGGCCAGGAGTCGATGTCTAACGCGCCGTTCTACGTCTACGGGATGCGGGGCGGCGTCAAGTTCGGGGACCAGCAGTTGGTCGACGGACTGATCAAGGACGGGCTGTGGTGCTCCTTCTGCGACGTGCACATGGGCGGGCACGCCGAGTACACGGCGAAGAAGGCGGGCATCACGCGCCGGATGCAGGATGAATTCGCGCTCGCGTCGCACCGGAAGGCCGTGGCGGCGATCGACGCCAGCAAGTTCGACGCCGAGATCGTGCCGGTCGAGATCGCCGGCAAGAAGGGGCCGACGAGCGTGTGCGTGGACGAAGGCCCGCGGCGCGACACGTCGCTCGAGCAGTTAGGCAAGCTCCGTCCCGCGTTTCCGAACGATGCGCCCAGGGACATCCCGGCCAACGAGCTGACGGTCACGGCGGGCAACGCGCCCGGCCTCAACGATGGCGGCTCTGCGTTAGTCGTGACCTCCGAGGCGTATGCGACCGCCCACGGCCTGCCGATCATGGCCCGCATCACGGGCTACGCGACTGGCGGCGGCGAGCCGCGCGACCTCTTCTTTGCGCCGATCGTCGCGGTCAACAACCTCATGCAGCGCACGGGCGCCAAGATCGGCGACTACGATCTCATCGAGGCCAACGAAGCCTTCGCCGCCCAGGCGCTGGCCGACGGCCAGGCGCTCGGGTGGGACTGGGACCGGGTCAACGTCAACGGCGGCGCGATTGCGTTAGGCCACCCGATCGGCGCCAGCGGCGCCCGCATCCTCACCACGCTGTTGTTCGCGATGCGCGATCGCGACGCCCACACCGGCATGGCCACCCTGTGTCTGGGCGGCGGCAACGCCGTCGCACTGAGCGTGGAGCGCGTGAATTGACGGCACAGACCGCGCTCCTCACCGCGCGCGACCGGCGCATCGCAGTCGCGGGCATCGTCGGCTTCGCGGCGGCCCTCGCCGCGGCATCGCAGGTGGCGATTCCGGTGCCGGGCACGAGCGTGCCGATGACGCTGCAGCCGCTCGCGGTCGTCCTCGCGGGCATGTGCCTCGGTCCGGCAGCCGGCGCGGCGAGCATGGTGCTCTATCTCGCGGCCGGCGCCGCGGGGCTTCCGGTGTTCGCGCCCGAGGGGCTGCCCGGCGTGGCGCGCCTCCTCGGTCCAACCGGCGGCTATCTCCTCGCCTATCCGTTAGGCGCGTACGCGGCCGGCTGGATCGTGCGTCGCCGGCCGCGGCCGTTCGCGTGGCGGGTGCTTGCCGCGGCGTGCGGCATCGCGCTCATTCACGCCGGAGGCGTCGCCCAACTTGCGGTCCTCACGGGGAGCCTCACGCGGGCCTTCGTGCTCGGCTCGCTGCCGTTCCTCGCGCTGGACGCGGTGAAGGCGGTGCTCGCCGCCTGCTACTCGCCCCGCTTCTCCGATCGCGCGCCCGCTTGACGGCGCGCGATTTCTTTTATCGACCTTCGGGATCGCTCCGCGCGCCGTGGCAGTGGATCGGCTTTCTCCTCATCGCGGCGTCGGCCAGCTTGCTGACGGCCGGGCTCACCGCGCCCTTCGCGCTGCGATTCATGTCGCCGCTCGGGCTGAGCTTCTGGTCGCTGCTCGTGGGACTGCTCGTCGCGCACGTCGTGATGGTGCGCTGGGTCGACCGCGGGTCCTGGGCGCCGATCGGTCTCGCGCGCCGTTCGGCGACGCCGGCGCGGCTCGCCGTGGGCCTCGCCGCCGGGTCGTTAGGCATCCTGGCGCCGAGCGGCGTCCTGCTGGCGGCGCACGCGATGCGCAGCCAGCCGGCGGCGGCGCCGTATTCGTGGATCCACTACGCGGCGTCGTGGGCCGTGTTCTTTCTTCCGCAGTCGTTGGCCGAGGAGCTCCTCTCGCGGGGATATCTCTTCGCGCGCACGCGCGAGGCGATCGGGTGGCCGGCGGCGCTCGCCATCACGAGCATCGGCTTTGGCCTCTTGCACTTC
>DAHUXU010000512.1 GCA_027307005.1 Gemmatimonadota bacterium | reverse complement strand
GTGCTCGTGTTTGTGCTGTACCTGCTCACGCTGTCGCCATCGACGGCGATGTGGGACACGAGCGAGTACATCTCGGCCGCCTACGTGCTCGGCCTGCCGCATCCGCCCGGCAATCCGTTGTTCGTGCTCATCGGACGCCTGTTCGCGGTGCTGCCGTTGGGCTCGCTCAGCGTGGCCGTGAAGATCAACATGCTCGCGGCGCTCACGAGCGCGATCGCGGCGGCGATGTGGTTCCTGGTCGCCGAGCGCGTGCTGGTGTCGTGGCTGCCCGACCGGTGGCAGCGCATCGCCGGCGGCGCGTTAGCCACACTCGTCGGCGCGACGGCGTTCACGGTGTGGAATCAGTCGGTCGTGAACGAGAAAGTGTACACGGTGTCGCTGATGGGCCTGGCGATCGTGTCGTGGCTCACCGTGCGCTGGTGCGACGACCCCGAGGGGCCCGCCGCCGATCGCACCCTGGTGCTCATCGCGTATCTGCTCGGGTTAGGCAACGCGAATCACATGATGGGCCTCCTCGCCGGGCCGGCGGTGGTCGTGGCCGTGCTGGTGCGCCGGCCGGATACGCTGCTGCGCTGGAAGCTGCTGGCCCTGATTGCCGGCGCGTTCTTGCTCGGCAACACGCCGTTCCTCACGCAGCCGATCCGAGCGATGCACCATCCGCCGATCGACGAAGGCGAGCCGACGACGTGGAGCGCGTTCTGGTACAACTTCAACCGCGGCCAGTACGGCAAGCCGTCGGTCTTCGACCGCCAGGCCCCGTTCATCGGGCAGTTAGGCATGTACTGGCTCTACTTCAAGTGGCAGTGGATCCGCGACGCCGCCGGGCAGAACGGATTCTGGCAGGCGTTGATGGCCGTCGCGTACATGGCGCTCGGCTTGTTAGGCGGCTGGGTGCACTGGAAGCGCGACCGGAAGTCGTTCTGGTACCTCGGCACGTTCATGTTCACGCTGACGCTGCTGCTCATCTGGTACCTGAACTTCAAGTACGGCTACAGCCAGTGCTCGGCGATGGGCAATCCGCCCGGCGTGCCGTGCGAGGTGCGCGACCGCGACTACTTCTTCATCGTGAGTTTCTCGGCCTGGGGCGTGTGGGTGGCGCTCGGCCTGGTGTGGGTCTGGAGCTACCTCGGCTCGCTCGTGGGCAGCGAAGGCGTGAAGCTGGGCAAGGAGTACGAGACGCTGCCCACGCGCAACGGCTGGCTCGCCGTGTCGCCGCTGCTCGTCCTCGCGTTCGTTCCGTTAGTCGCGAACTGGACGGCCGCGTCGCGCGCCGGACAGACCGACACGCGCGACTTCGCCCACGACCTGCTCAACAGTGTCGAACCGTACGGCATTCTCGTCACGGTGGGCGACAACGACACCTTCCCGCTCTGGTACGCGCAGGAAGTGGAAGGCATCCGCAAGGACGTGATCGTCGCCAACACATCGCTGCTCAACACCGACTGGTACGTTAGGCAACTGATCCAGCGGCCCGTGTACACCTACGACAGCCTCGCAGGCCCGGCCATTTATCGAGGACATGCGTGGCCCAAGCCGACAGGGTCGCCGTTGCACCTCACGATCGATCAAGCGAACGCGCTGCCGCCGTCGGTCGAGATCGCGCAGCCCGAGATCTTCAAGGCGGGCACCCTCACGGCGACGATCCGTCCGCAAATGCTCGCGCGCGCGGACGTGGTCGTCTTGCGCATGATTCGTGACTCGTGGCCGGAGCGTCCTGTGTACTTCAGCCGCACGGCCGGCGGCTATCCGGGGGACCTCGGCCTCGAGTCGCACTTGTTGACGCAGGGTCTCGCGCGCAAGCTCCTGCCGCAAGAACCGGTGGCTGGCAAGGACACGGTTCCGGTGCCCGGCGAAGGCATGCTCGACGTGAAGACATCGGACTGGCTCTGGAACCACGAGTTCCAGGCGCCCGCGTCGCTCGCGCGTCGTTCGATGTGGGTGGACCGCGCGTCGGTGGGCATTCCGTATCTCTACATCGCCAGCGGCGCGACGCTCGCCGAAGCCGAGCAAGCATCGGGCGGCGATGCGAAGGACGCGGACCACATCATGTCGCAGGTGCAAGCGATCGCGAACGCGACGGGCCTGCAAGGGTTGTTTGCGCCGCAGCCGGCGCAGCCACCAATCCCGCTGCAGCCGGAGTCGAATGCGACCAAGCTGCTCGACACGAGCAAGCCGACGACCAAGCCGAAGAAACCGTGATCGCCTCAGATGCACGCGTGGTCGCGGGTTGCGTGCCCGGCAGCGATGAGTGATGTTTTCAGGTCTGGAGGGCTAGACCTAACTGGTAAGGCAGCGGTCTTGAAAACCGCCGGGCGAAAGCCCTTACAGGTTCGAATCCTGTGCCCTCCGCCTGGTCTGGCAATTCGGGCGAGACGCGATACGGAAAATGCTGGAGTGGTGGCCGAGAGGCTGAAGGCGGCGGTTTGCTAAACCGTTATAGGGTTGAAAAGCCCTATCGAGGGTTCGAATCCCTCCCACTCCGTTCGAGGGAAGCGCGCGGTTGCGTGCTTCCCTCGTTGCTTATGTTACCCGCATGCCTTTACTGACCTCGGCTCCCCGCGTTCGCTTCGCGCCATCGCCCACCGGCTACTTGCACGTGGGCGGTGCACGCACGGCCTTGTTCAACTGGTTGTTCGCGCGAAAATATCACGGACAGTTTCTACTGCGCATCGAAGATACGGACAAAGCACGCAGCACCGACGAGAGCACGCGCGCGATCTTCGAGGGCCTCACGTGGCTCGGTCTCGACTGGGACGAAGAGGTGGTCTACCAGGCGCAGGGCTTGGCGCAGCACCAGCGCGATGCACGGCTCTTGCTCGATCGCGGGCACGCGTACCGGTGCTTCTGCACCGCGGCGGAGCTCGACGCCCAACGCAAGGCGGCCGGCGCGCGGGGCGACAGCTTCCGCTATGACCGGCGCTGCGACCGCCTGGCGCCCGACGAGGTGCAGCGCCGCGTCGACGCGGGCGACCCGTTCGTACTCCGCTTCCGGGTGCCTAACGGGACGACGTCGTGGGACGACGTGGTGCACGGCCCGATCGCGTTCCCGAACAAGGACATCGAGGACTTCGTCATCCTGCGCTCGGACGGCACGCCCATCTACAACATGGCGGTGGTCTCCGACGACATCGCGATGGCGATCTCGCTCGTCATGCGCGGCGACGATCACATCTCGAACACGCCCAAACAGATTCTCTTGTACGATGCGTTAGGCCATGCGCTGCCGCGCTTCGCGCATGTCCCGATGATCCATGGGTTGGACGGCAAGAAGCTGAGCAAGCGTCACGGCGCCACCGCGGTCGCCGACTACCGCAACGAGGGCATCCTACCGAGCGCGATGGTGAACTTTCTCGCGCTGCTGGGATGGTCGCCGGGCGGCGATCGCGAGGTCATGGCCCTGGACGAGATGATCGCGCTTTTCTCCACCGACGGCTTGCAGAAGAAGGCAGCGGTGTTCGACACGAAGAAGCTCGAGTGGATGAACGGGCAGCACCTGAGTCTCACGCCGTCGACGGCGCTCGAGCCGAGGGTGACGCCCGATCTCGTTGCGAGTGGACTCGCATCGGCCGAGGATCTTTCCGCGAAACATGTGTGGTATCTGTCGCTGATCGATCTGCTCAAAGTTCGCGCGCGTACCGTGCACGACATCGTGCGTCAGGCTGCGCCGTATTTTCCGGGCCCGCTTTCCTATGATGAGGATGCGGTAGCGAAGCAGTGGAAGGATCGAGCGGCTGCGCACGACGTTCTGTCGTCGGTACGCAAATGTTTGTCCGAGCTCACCGACTGGCAGACGACGCCCATGGAGGAAGCATTGCGGACGCTCGCGGAAACACGCGGCGTAGCCGCGGGCAAGATCTTTCAGCCGCTGCGTCTCGCGCTCACGGGAATGACGGTGAGTCCGGGCATCTTCGATGTCCTGGTCACCATGGGACGCGAGCTCGCGTTGCGTCGCATCGATGATGCGGTCCGATATCTCGAGGTGGATCAACACTTGTTGACGTAGCTGTTGACCGAGCTCTTGGGTTCACGCTATTGTTGCGCAGAGGAAGTTCACCGGGAATTCACACTCGTTTGGATTCCCGGTTTCGCATCATCGGGGGGAGCCCATGCCCGAGACGTTGACGCCGATCGAGCGAAAGGTCTATCACTACCTGCTCGACTTCCTCACCGCCAATACGTATCAGCCGAGCGTACGCGAGATCGGACGCGAGTTCCACATCAAATCCACGAAGACGGTGTCGGAAATTTTGCAATCGCTCGCGCGCAAGGGATTCATCGAGCGCGATCCGTCGCGATCGCGCGGCGTCCGGCTCCTGGGCTACCAGGCCGCCGGCCGCACGATGCCGGTGCCGCCGTACCCGAGCGCGGCACCCGGACCGTCCGACACGCGCACCGCGTACCTCACGCTCGACCGCCGCTTCCTGCCTAACGAGCGCGTATTCTACGTGCGCGTGGAAAACGTCGGCGCGGCGCACGGCGGCGCCATCCTCGAAGGCGACTACGTGCTGGTCGATCCGGTGGCGAGCGCATCACCCGGCGACCTGTGCGCCGAACGCGATGGCACGGCCGGCGGCGTGACGCTGCGCATCGCCGACGGCGCGCGCCCGCACGCCAACGGCAGCTCGGCCACTGTGTTAGGCAAGGTGTGCGGCGTGTTCCGCCCGTTCTGCGAGCTCGCCGATTAAAGGCGGACAAGGCAAGACACAACGGACAAGACCGACTGGCTCATCGGTCTCTCCGGCCTTGTCCGCTCCTGTCCGTGTTGTCCGCCTTTAAGGGCGGACAAAGCAAGACACAACGGACAAGACCGACCGGCTCATCGGTCTCTCCGGCCTTGTCCGCACCTGTCCGTGTTGTCCGCCTTTAAGGGCGGACAAAGCAAG
>DAHUXU010000277.1 GCA_027307005.1 Gemmatimonadota bacterium | reverse complement strand
ACAGGTCCGTCCGATCGCCCGCGGATCGCGGTGCTCCTGCCCTACGTATGGAGCGTCCGCAATGTCGTCTACGGCGGAGTGCTGGACAGACTCGCCGCCGCCGGCGCGGACGTGCATCTCATCATGCGTCATGGCGCGCCGCCGGTCGGTCATCCAGCCGCCGCGCGGTTCGCCAGTGCCGGTCAGATCCACGAGCTGATCGAGTCGACGCCGCGACCGATTCGCGGAAAGGCCCTGCTCGACGCCGTGATCCGCAGCGGATTCAATCGGCGCTACGATATCGCGAGCTATCCGATCTATCGCCGCTGGTTCGAGCGTGATTGGACGCCGGCGCAGCGCGCGCGGGCCGCGGGGATCGAGATGCTCGGCACGGTTGCGAAACGGAAGCCGGTGTTAGACCGTCTCCGCCGCCTGGCCGAGCAGCGCTATCGAGCGGCGCACGACCTCACGCCGGTGCGGGAGCAGCTGGCGCATATGGCGCCGACCATGATCTGGTCGACGTTCTGCGTCACGCCGCTCGAGACTCCCTATTATCTCGCCGCGCGCGACCTGGGGATTCCGATCGTGACGTCGATTCTGAGCTTCGACAACCTCACGAGTCGAAGCGTGATCCCGCCGTACGACCACTATTTTGTTTGGCACGAGGGCATGCGCACCCAGCTCCTGCGCCTCTATCCGGAGACGCCGCGCGATCACGTGACCGTCACCGGCACGCCGCAATTCGATTTTTACCGCGACCCGGCATATCGCCGCACACGCGCCGAGACCCTGGCAGCGTTAGGCGTTCCCGCCGATGCGCGCTACGTGCTCTACGCCGCGAGCTTCGCCGGACTGGCGCCCGATGAGCCGGAGCTCGTGCGCCGCATCGCGGAGCTCATGCAGCGCGTGCCGGCGCTACGTGCCCTGTGGCTCGTGGTGCGCATCCATCCGCTGGAGACGCGCGAGCGCTGGCGTCCGGTGACCGACGTCTTCCCCAACGTCGTCGTGCAAACGGCGTGGGCGACGCCGCCCGACCGTGACGGTTGGACGCTCTCGACGCCGGCCGATCAGGCGCGTCTCGTGAGCGCGCTCGAGCATGCCGAGATGTGCGTCAACGTCGCGTCAACGATGACGCTCGATGCGGCGCTGCTGGATCGTCCCGTCATCGGGATCGACTTCTCGGCCGAGCGAGACGCGCCGCGCGGCATCATGTACGAGGAGTACGGCGTCGAACACTATCGTCCGCTCGTCGAGCGCGGCGGTTTACGCGTCGCGAAATCGTGGACCGACCTGGCGTCGCTCATGGAGGGCGCGGTCAACGATCCGGGGCGCGACCGGTTGCAGCGCGCGCAGATGGTCGAATACGAATGCGGCCGCGCCGACGGATGCGCGGCCGATCGCCTCACGGCTGCGCGGTTGCGCGCGGCCGGACACACCACACCGGCTGCCACGCTGGAGCACGCCTCCGCGGGCACGTCGACGACCTGGGAATAACCGAGGACCATACCGTGACGAACGCGAAGTCAATGCTCATTACCGGCGGCGCCGGATTCATTGGATGCCACGCCGCGATGCACTACGCCGAGCGCGGTTGGCGGGTCACGGTGTTCGACGATCTGTCGCGGCGCGGCAGCGACATCAACTGGGATCACTTGCAGCGCCGCGGCGACGTATGGTGCGTTCGCGGCGACGTGCGGCAACCAGCGGATCTGGATCGCGCGTTTGGCAAGTCGGGCGGCGTGAACGCGGTGCTCCACCTGGCTGCACAGGTCGCGGTCACCACATCCGTCAGCGACCCGCGCCACGACTTCGAGGTCAACGCGTTAGGCACCTTCAACGTGCTCGAGGCCGTGCGGCGCCACGCGCCGGAAGCGGGCTTCGTATACGCCTCCACGAACAAGGTCTACGGCGGACTCGAGCACCACGACGTGATCGAGCGGGACGGCCGCTACGATTTCGCTTCGTTGCCGAGCGGTGTCGGAGAGGCGGAGCCGCTCGACTTTCATTCGCCCTACGGATGCTCGAAGGGCGCCGCGGACCAGTATGTGCGCGATTACTCGCGCATCTATGGACTTCGGTCGTTCGTCGTTCGCCAGTCGTGCATCTACGGGACGCGCCAATTCGGCGTCGAAGACCAGGGCTGGGTGGCCTGGTTCACCATCGCGTCCGTCCTCGGATTGCCGACGGCCGTCTACGGCGACGGCAAGCAGGTGCGTGATCTCCTGTGGGTCGACGACCTCCTCGGCCTCTACGATCTCTGCCTCGAGCGCGGCCGTCCAGGCTCGATCTACAACGCCGGCGGCGGCCCGGCCAATCGCGCGAG
>DAHUXU010000508.1 GCA_027307005.1 Gemmatimonadota bacterium | reverse complement strand
GCATCGGCGCCGGACAGGCGATCACGGAGCACGAGCTGCAGCGCTGGATCGTCGAGCAGTTCCAGCGCGCCCACCTCGAGTTCGACCATCCGGCCATCGTGGCGGCCGGGCCTAACGCGGCCGATCCGCACTATGCGCCGTCGGCGAGCCGGCCGCGCGCGATCCAGCGCGGCGAGCTGGTGCTGGTGGACCTGTGGGCGAGGGAGCGCGGCGGCATCTTCGCCGACCAGACCTGGATGGGCGCCGTCGGCGCGCCGAGCACGCGCGCGGTCACGGTATGGGAAGCAGTGCGCGACGCGCGCGACGCGGCGATCACGTTCGTGCGGGAGCGCGCGTTAGGCGGCGAGCCGATCCGCGGCGCCGATGTGGACGACGCGGCGCGCGGCGTGATCACCGCGCGCGGGTTCGGCCAGTACTTCACCCACCGCACGGGGCATTCGATCGACGCGATCCAGCTGCACGGCTCGGGGCCGCACATCGACAACTTCGAGACACGCGAGGAACGGCGGCTCATTCCGGGCGTGGCGTTCTCGATCGAGCCCGGTATCTACATCACGGGCGAGATCGGCGTGCGCAGCGAAGTCAACGCGCACATCGGCGATACGGCAGTGACGATCACGCCGCGCGAGTACCAACGCGACCTGATCGTCGTCTGAGGCCGGCCGCGTCCGAGCGGGCGGACGTCGCGACGTCCGGGCTGCGCCGGGAGCTCGGCGTCTTCTCGGCCGCGATGCTGGTCGTCGGCGGCATCATCGGCAGCGGCATTTTCTTCACGCCGTCGGAGACGGCCAAGGAGCTGCCGACGGCGGGATGGGTGCTGGTGGTGTGGGCGTTAGGCGGAGTCGTCGCCTTCGCCGGCGCCCTCACCTACGCCGAGCTCGGCGCGTTGATCCCGGACGCCGGCGGCGCCTACGTCTACATCCGCGAGGCGTTCGGCGCGCTGCCGGCGTTTCTCTACGGGTGGATGTCGCTGCTGCTCATCGCATCGGGCGCCATCGCCGCGGTGGCCCTCGGATTCGCGGGGTACGTGGCGCACTTCACTCCGCTGGATGCGGGCGCGCAGTTAGGCGTAGCCGGCGTCACGATCGCCGGCCTGGCGGTGATCAACTACCTGGGCGTGAAGCCCGGCGCCGTCGTGCAGAACGTGATGACCGTCGCCAAGATCGGTGCGTTGGGCATCCTCATCGTGGGCGGCGCGCTGCTCTGGGGGCGGCTCGGCTCGCCGCCGCCGGTGGCGCATCCGCCCCTGCCGCGCTCCACCATCGTGGCCGGACTGGCCGCGGCGTTCGTGCCCGTGTTGTTCACGATCGGCGGATGGCAGCAGATGAATATGGTAGCGGGCGAGATTCGCGACCCGGGGCGGAACATTCCCCGAGCGCTGGCTATCGGGATCGCCATCGTCGTCGTCTGTTACCTGGGCGCCAACGCCGCGTACCTGCGCGCGCTCGGTCGAGATGGTCTGGCGGCGTCGACGGCGTTCGCCGCGGACACCGCGACGCGCATGTTCGGGCCCGCGGGCGCGACGTTCATCGCCCTGGCGGCAATGATCTCGATCTTCGGCTTCGTCAACGTCACCATTCTCGCCAATTCGCGCATCGTGTACGCCATGGCTCGGGACGGATTGTTCATCGACGCGGCGGCGCGCGTGCATCCGCGATTCGGATCACCGCACGTGGCGATCGTCGTGATGGCCGTATGGTCGATCGCGCTGCTGGCGCTGAGCGGCGGCAATCTGGGTGCGCTGCTGAGCGGGGTCGTGTTCGCCGACTGGATTTTTTTCGGGCTCGGCGCGGCGAGCGTGTTCGTGCTGCGGCGCTCGATGCCTAACGCCGAGCGGCCGTATCGGACGCTCGGCTACCCCGCGGTGCCGGCGTTCTTCGTGCTCGCGGCGGTGACCGGCATCGTGAGCTCGTTCTACAAGTCGCTGCGGATGTCGCTCCTCGGGAGCGCGCTGGTGGCCGCGGGCATCGTGGTGTACCTGGCGCTGCGGAGGCGGCGGTGAGGCGGCCGTTGGCGGCGTGCCTGGCCGTGTGCGTGGCGTTAGGCTGCGACGCCGAGGGGCAGCGCGCGCCGCACGCGCTGCCCGCGCCGGGCGTGCGAGCGGCGTCGGCGCGAGAGGACTCCTCGTATCGCGTGGTGCCCGTCGCCGACGGCGGACGCATCGCCGGCCGCGTGCTGGTGCGCGGCCGTGTGCGGCGCGATAGCACGATCGCGACGGTGCCGGACACCGGCTGGTGTCGCGCCTCGCGCCGCGTGACGTTGGTCGAGGGCAGCGGCGATCGCGTCGGCGGCGCCGTGGTCTGGCTCGAGAACGTCCACGCCGGGAAGCCGCTCCCGGTCCTCCGGCGCTACGATCTCAGCACCCGGCACTGCGAGGCGCGTCCGATGATCCAGGCAGCGATCGCGGGCGGCATGCTCGACGTGCGGAGTCTCGATCCGCTCGGGCACCGGACGCGATTCACGCGAGCGGGGAGCACCATCGACATCGTCGACGAGAGCGATGCGGGGCAGGTGGTGCCGACGGCGGCAGTGCTGGCCCACCCGGGCCTGGTGGCCGTGCGCTGCGACGTGCACCCGGGAACGCGCGCGTGGATCCGGGTGTTCGACCCCCCGTATTTCACGGTGACGTCGCGCGACGGCGGATTCACCATCGACTCGGTGCCGCCCGGCACCTACACGCTGGCGGTGTGGCAGCCATCGTTAGGCGAGCGGGACACCACCATCCGCGTTGCGCCGCGCCAGGCGGTCGCGGCCGCCATCGCGTTCCCCGCGGCGCCGTAATTTGCCGTTAGGCGCGGCCCCGCGGCCTCACGTCGCCGTGGCCGCGGCTTCCGGATACTGCACGGTGTAGAGCCGCGCGTACACGCCGTGTCCCGCCAGCAGCTCGGCGTGCGATCCCTCTTCCACGATCCGTCCACCATCGAGCACCAGCAGCCGGTCCGCGCGGCGCACCGTGCTCAGCCGGTGCGCGATGATCAGCGTCGAACGGCCCGTCAACAACTCCTCCATGGCGCTGTTCACCAATCGCTCGCTCTCGCTGTCCAGACTCGACGTCGCCTCGTCGAGCAGCACGACGGCCGGATCCTTGAGGAACACGCGCGCGATCGCGATGCGCTGGCGTTGCCCGCCCGACAACTTCACGCCGCGCTCGCCCACCCGCGTCTCGAGGCCGTCGGGCAGACGCTCGATGAATTCCCACGCGTGCGCGGCCCGCGCCGCCGCCATCACGTCCGCATCACCGGCCTCGGGCCGGGCATACGCGATGTTGTCGCGCACCGTTCCGCTGAACAGCGCCGGCTCCTGCGGCACCAGCCCCACCGCGCCGCGCAGCTCGAGCAGCGACAGGCGGCGGATGTCGACGCCGTCCAGCGCCACCACTCCGTTAGGCACATCCCAGAAGCGCGTGATCAGCGACGCCACCGTCGTCTTCCCCGCACCCGACGGACCCACCAGCGCCACCACCTCGCCCGGTGCGATGTGGAAGCTCACGTCGTGCAACACCGTCGGCAGCTCGGGTCCGTAGCTGAACGTCACGTGCTCGAACCGCACGTCGCCGCGCACCGGCCGCGGCAGCGCAACCGGAGCGGGCGGATCGACGACCGTCGGCTTCGTGTCCAACAGCTCGAACACCCGGTGTGCCGCGCCAACGGCTTCCTGGTAGTTGCCGAACAGCGACGCGAGCGACCCGACGGCCGCCGCGACGAAGAACGCGTAGAACAGGAACTCGACTAACGCACCGGGCGTGAGCTCGCGCGCCAGCACGAGCCGCCCACCCTGCCAGAGCACGATCACCACGCCGCCGAATGCGCAGAAATTGATCACGCCGAAAAACGCGCCGCGAATCTTGGCGCGCCGGACGGCGGCAATGACCACATCGCGCAGCTGCGTGCTGAACCGGCGCGCCTCCACCGTCTCGCGCGTGAAGCTCTGCACCGTCCTGATCTGCGAGAAGGCTTCATCGGCGCTGCCCATCGCGTCGGCCACCCGATCCTGCACGCCGGTGCTCGCCTTCTTGAGCGCGCGGCCGAACACCCACGCCGTCCCGACGATCACGGGCACCACCGCCAGCGTCGTGACCGTGAGCTGCGGATGGGTGAGCGTCAGCATGATCACGCCGCCGACCAGAAACAGCACCTGGCGCGACAGCTCGGTGGCCTGATACGTCATCACGGACTGCAGCAGTGTGACGTCAGTCGCGAGACGGCTCGTGAGCTCGCCCGACCTGCGCTCGGTGAAAAATCCCGGCGACAACCGCACCAGATGCGCGAACAGATCGTCGCGCAGCTTCGCGATGATGCGCTCGGCGGCAGCCGTTAGGACCCAGACCTGGCCGAAGTTGATCAGGCCATGCGCCGCAAACAGGCCGACCAGAACGAGCGCGATGCGATTGAGCGCAGGCGCGTTCGCCCGCACGAAGGCCGCGTCCAGCAGGTATCTGACGACGAGCGGGAACGCGAGCGTGATGCCCGCGCTGACGAGCAGCGCGACCGAGGCCAGCGCGATCTGCAGGCGATACGGCCGCATGCGCACGAGCAGCGGCCGCAGCGCGCGGGGCGATGGAACCTTGCGCGCGCCCGACGCGATCGGCGCGCCGGTTGCGCCCGTGTCGGATCTCAGCGCCGGCCGGCGAGCCATGCGCGAATCTCCGGAAGTCCGGCGCTCATGCGCCGGCGCGCGTCGTAGGCGCGCTGAAACACCGCGAGTGCGTCGGCCACCGCGTCGTCGCGCTCGTCCGCGGGCCCGGCCCAGTTGTGCGAGGACCACTCACGGATGTGGACGCGTCCGCCGTGTGGTGTGCCGAGCAGCAGCAGGCGCTCGGGCTCGCCGTCGCCGGCGGCGACCAGCACGCCGAGCTCATCGGGTCGGGCGGCGCGATCGTCGATCGCCATCACCGCGCCACGCCGCGGTCCACCGCCATGGCGAGGAACAGCAGCGCGAGATACAGCAGCGAGTACTTGTAGACGCTCCACGCCGCCGCCGTCCACGGCCGCGCGCGCATCACCCGCACCACGCCGGCCAACAGCAGTCCGCCTAACACAGCGGCCGAGATCGCGTAGATGATTCCGAACGCGCCGAACGCGGCGGGCAGAAGCGTGATCGGCACGAGCAGGACCGTATACCAGAGCATCTGCCGCATCGTCTCGCGTTCGCCCCACACGAGCGGCGCCATGGGCACGCCGGCGCGTCCGTAGTCGTGCTGCTTGAGCAGCGCGAGCGCCCAGAAATGCGGCGGCGTCCAGTAAAACACGATGAGAAAGAGATAGATGGCGGCGAGGTCGATGCGTCCCGACACTGCCGCCCAGCCGACCAGCGGAGGGAACGCCCCCGCCGCGCCGCCGATCACGATGTTCTGCGGCGTGCGACGCTTGAGCCACCGCGTGTACACGAACACGTAGAAGTAGAACCCGGCCAGCGCGAGGGCCGCGCTCAGCACGTTGACGGTGAACGCGAACAGCGCCGTCGCGGCGGTGGCCAGCGCAAGCCCGAACGCCAGCACGGCGCGGGGATGCATCCGGCCGCTCGGCAGCGGACGCAAGCGCGTGCGCGCCATGCGGTCGTCGATGTCGCGGTCCAGGTACATGTTGACCGCGTTGGCGCCGCCGGCCATGAGGTAGCCGCCTAACGCAACGACGAGCACCAGCATCAGGCTCGGCGACCCGGCCACGTACATCGGCGCGATCGTCGTCACCAGCAGCAGCGAGATGATGCGCGGCTTGGTGAGCATCACCAGGTCGCGGCCGAGCGATGTGGTCCGCTCCTTTGCGACGACCGCGCCCGTCATCGCGCAGCCTCCGCCGTCGCATGCACTCCGCGTGCGACCGGCGCACTCGCGACGGCGCCTCCGTCGGCCATCGTCTCCTCGGCGTGCGCCACCATGCGCGCCAGATACGCCGCCGAGAAGAGCGTCAGCCAGATGAGCGCACCGACACTCTGGTGCAACGACCGCAGCACCGGAGGCAGCTCGAGACCGATCATCGCAGCCGCGATCCCGATCTGCGCCAGGATCAGCGCGCCGGCGATGCCGACCGCGCGCACGACGACGATCGCCTCACGCCGACGGACCACGCCCCACAACAGGCCGAACACGTGCAGCGTGAGCAGGAGCGCCAGAACGCGGTGCGTCATCTGGATGATGCGACCGACCGGCATGACCGCCGATGCGATGCCGGCGCCGCAGAGCGGGAAGCCGGAGCAGGCCACGTTCGCGCCCGGAAACGTCGCCGTCATGCCGCCCAGGAAGATCGTGACTAACGCAATCCCGGCGCCCGCGACCGCGCCGCGCGCCGTGCGCGGCGACGCGCGCTCCCGCCGCGCGCAGGCGCCGCCTAACCCACCGGCCCGCATCACGGCTGCCGCCAGTGCGGCCAGCAGCGTCGCGGCCAGCAGCCAGTGCGATGCAATCGTGTACCACACGTTGCCGAGCCACACCGTGATCGCGCCGAGCAGGGCCTGCGCCGGCCACAGGGCGAGCGCCAGCACGCTGGCGCGCAGCACGCCGCCGCGTCCGCCCACGCCGGGCGCGCGCCGCTGCGCGTAAGCGGCAGCCGTCAACGCGACCAGCGCGACGAGCAGCGCGGCGGCGATGAGCCGGTGCGTCCACTCGATGACCAGGGTAGGTTGGTCCAACGGCGGAAACCACCGCCCGTAGCACTTGGGCCAATGGTTGCCGCATCCCATTCCGGATCCGCTGATGCGGACGATGGCGCCGAACACGATCTGCGCGACGGCCACGACCAGCGCGACGTACGACAGCCGTCGCAACGGTGCGTTCATCGATTGGTGCTCACGAGGGATGCTCGACGATCACAGAGGCTTGAGGCGCGGGCCCGCGCGACGCCGCGGGCCGATGCGACGCGATCGCATGCCACGTGAACGCGAGCACCACCGCCAACCCAACCGCCGGAACGAGTGTCCACAGGACCTCGCTCCACCGCGAGGGCGTGGGCACCGAGCTATTGCTCGCGCGTGCAGTCTTGAGGGCGAAGCGCAGAATCTCGAACTGCGCAACCACGCAGCACGCAACCGCGAGCCAGAATAAGTTGAGACGCAACGGGATTGAATTTTGGAGTCGAAACACCGTAACATCGCCGTAGCGAACGGCGGAAGCAACCCGCGGACCAGACGTGTGTACGAACGTGTGATTGCGCGCGCGCCCAGCGCGTCGTGATCCTGCAGGCCGGTTTGACCAGGTGGAAGTCCCCGATGTCCGTTGAGCACTCGGGCGCTGCCCGAGTCGCGGCCACGCGACGCGTCCCATTCCCTCGGCTCCATGGCTCTTCGACGACAGCTCGGACTGCTCAGTACCGTCGCGGTCCTCGTGGGCTCGACGATCGGTTCGGGCATCTTTCGCTCGCCGGCGGGAATTGCGCAAAAGCTTCCGGGCCCGCTGCCGCTCCTTCTCGTCTGGGTGGCCGGCGGCTGCTTCGCACTCTGCGGCGCTCTCACACTGGCAGAGATCGCCGGCGCTTTTCCGGACACGGGCGGGATTTACGTCTTCCTGCGCGAGGCGTGGGGCCGCCTTCCCGCCTTTCTGTTCGGTTGGGCGGAGCTGGCCATCATTCGTGCGGCCGCGCTCGGCGCCATCTCGACCACGTTCGCCGAGTATTTCCTGCGGGTGCTCGGACACAACCCGGCGGTCGCGCCCTACGACGCGTACGTGCACTACATCGCCGCCGTATCCATCGCGCTCACGGCGACCTTCAATTACGTCGGCCTGCGCTGGGGTTCACTGGTGCAGAACATCACGACGCTCGCGAAGTACGGCGGTTTGCTGTTCATCGTGCTGCTCGCGTTGGCGCTCGGGCTTCCGCACACCGGCGGACACTTCACGCCCGCCGTTCCCGCCGGCAGCATCAGCGTCTCCGCCTTCGGACTCGCGCTCGTCTCCGTGCTGTGGGCGTACGACGGCTGGGAGGATGTGACGTTCGTCGCCGGCGAAGTCAAAGATCCGCGCCGCAACATGCCGCGCGGCATCATCATCGGCACGCTCGCGGTCATTTTCATCTATGCCCTGGCGAATCTCGCCTATCTCGCCGTGCTGCCGGTGAGCCAGATCGCGAGCTCTCCGTTAGTCGCCGCCGACGTCGCGGCGCGCATCGTCGGACCGGCCGGCGTGGTCTTCGTGGCCGTGACCGTGATGCTCTCCGCGTTCGGGACGCTCAACGGATCGATCCTCACGGCGCCGCGCATCTTTTTCGCCATGGCGGATGACGGGTTGTTCGTCCGCAAGGTGGCGAGCGTGCATCCGCGGTATCACACGCCCTACGTGTCGATCGCGTTGTGCGCGGTCCTCGGCATCATCTTCGTGCTGATTCGGGATTTCCAGCAGCTCGCCGATGCGTTCGTGATCGCCATCGTGCCGTTCCTTGCGTTAGGCGTAGGCGCGGTGTTCGTCCTGCGCCGGCGGCCCGACTACGATCCGCCGTTCCGCGTTCCGGGCTACCCGGTGGTGCCGGGGCTGTTCATTCTCGCCACCGTGTACCTGCTGGTGAATTCGGTGGCGTCGGCGGACAGCCGGTGGTCCACCGTGGCGGTGTTGGGCGGCGTGGTCATCGGCATCCCGATCTACTATGCAACGGTTGGGCGTCGGCGCGCCGTGACGAGCGCGCCCGCCGAACCGTGACCACGGCGTCCCGGCGCCCGCGCGAGTCCGCTGCACCGCTGATGCATCCGACCGTGGTGCTTCGCGTGTGAGTGGATCCCTCGCCAAGGTCGAGGAGCAGAGCGCGGCGCTGCGCCGACCGCTGGCGCTCCGCGATCTCGTTCTCACGCAACTGCTCTACGTCGTCGGCTCCTCCTGGGTCGGCGTCGCGGCGCGGTTGGGTGAATCGCAGAGCGCGTTCTGGCTCCTCGCCATTCTGTTGTTCTATTTGCCGCAGGCCGCAGTAGTGATCTATCTCAGCCGCCGGCTGCCGCTCGAGGGCGGGCTCTACCAATGGACCAAAGTCGGCTTCGGTGAATTCTGGGGATTTCTCACCGCGTGGAATTTGTGGGTGTACACGCTGGTGTTGCTCGCCGCGACGAGCCTCGCCGTGTCGAGCACGCTCGCGTACGCGATCGGACCGCGTGCGACGGCGCTCGCCGGCACGGAACGCTTTCAATTGATCGTCGGCGTCGCCCTCATCGCGATGATGGTCGTCGTGTCGGTGTTCGGCTTGCGGGTGGGGAAGTGGGTGCACAACTTCGGCGGGCTCGCCCAACTGGTCGCGTTCACCGCGCTCATCATCGCGCCCGTCGTAGCGGCGGCGCGCGGCGTCCACGTCGCGTATCGGCCGCTCGCCACCGGCGTCCCGCACGTCTCGCTCTTCAGCGCCAACGTGCTGGGCAAGTTAGGCATGGGCGCGTTGAGCGGCTTCGAGTGGGTCGCCATCATGGCCGGCGAATCGCGCGACCCCGGTCGCAGCATTTCGCGCTCCGTGCTCGTCGCCACGCCGATCATTGCGCTCATGTTCATCCTGGGGACGAGCGCCACGTACTCGCTCGTCCAGGGCAATGCGATCGACCTCGTGGCGCCGATTCCGCAGTCGCTGCGGTTGGCCTACGGGTCGTCGGGCATCCTCGGCGTCGTCGCCCCGCTCCTCGTGATGATGCTCTTTGTGCGCGCCGTCGCCAACGCGAACTTGTTGTTCACGGGCAATACGCGTCTGCCCATGGTGGCCGGCTGGGATGGGTTGCTCCCGTCGTGGTTCACCACGCTGCATCCCAGGTGGCGGACGCCGGTCAACTCGATCGCGTTCGTTGCCGCGATCACGTTCGCGATCCTGGTGTTCGGCGTCACCGGCGTCGGTTTGCAGGAAGCCTTCCAGATGCTCGACACGGCGTCGGGCGTGTTCTACGCGCTCACTTATCTGGCGATGTTCGCGCTGCCCGTGCTGGCCGCGTCTCGGTTAGGCGGACGCGCGCCGCGCGGCCTGGTGATCGCGGCGATCTCCGGCTTCCTCATGACCTTGCTGTACATCGCGTTGTCCGTCGTGCCGATCGTCGGCGTCGTCAGCCGATGGGCCTTTGCCGCCCGCATCGTGTTCACGATCGGCATCGCCAACCTCATCGGCGCGGGGTTGTACATGGTCGCCGCGAGGCGACGCGCCGCGCGCCTGGCGCCTTCGAGCGCCGATGCCGCCTAGATTTCCCGCAACTCGACGCATCGCAACACCGTGACGACTCCGCTCAAGGTCCTCGGCGTATCCGGCAGTCTGCGCACCGGCTCGTACAATCGCGCATTGCTGCGGGCCGCGATCGAGTTGATGCCGCCGGACATGAGCATCGAGGAATACAATGGGATCGGCGATCTGCCGCTCTACAACCCCGACATCGACGTCCAGGGCGGACCGGCGCCCGCCGTCGCTTGGCGCACGGCCGTCCACGCCGCAGACGCGCTCCTGATCGTGACTCCCGAATACAACTTCGGACCCAGTGCTGCGCTCAAGAATGCGATCGATTGGGCGTCGCGTCCGCCCGCGACCTCGGTGCTGCACGCCAAGCCCATCGCGCTCATGGGCGCCTCGACCGGGATGTCGGGCACGACGCGCGCGCAGTTGGCGCTGCGCCAGTCGTTCGTGTTCACGCAATCGCCGGTGCTGTCCGGGCCCGAGGTGCTGGTGCCATATGCCGCGACGCGTTTCGACGCCGCCCTTCGCCTTACCGACGCCGCCACCCGCGACTTCATCCACCGCCACCTGGTCCGGTTCGCGGAGTTCGCGCGCCGACTCGCGCCTAAAACACCTTGACGTTGAAGTACTTTTTCGGATGTGCCTTCACATCCGCCGTCAAGGAATCCATCCGCGCCAAGAGCGTGCGAAGCTCGTTGTACACGCCCGGGTCGTTCAGCAGCTTGCTCACCGTTCCGTCGCCGTGCTGGACTTGTCCGATCACCGAATCCAGTCGCGACGACGTCTTCTGAAGCTCGGCCGTCATCGCCTGGAGGTTGCGCGTCGTCGCCGCAACGTTGTGCACGGTCGTGTCCAGCGCCGCGCTGTCCAGTGCTGCCGCGCTCCGGCGAATCGACGCCAGCGTCATCGACAACGCCTGCGATTGTTGGGCCGCCACTCGATGCAGCTCCACCAACAGCGCGTTGGTCGACAGGATGGTCTTGTGGAGGTCCTGCACGCCGTTCTTCTGCACCAGCTCCACCTGCAGCGCGTGGATGATCAACGACATCTGTCCGCTCACCGAGTCCACTCGCATGAGCAGCTCATCCATGCTCGGCGCCGGCTTGCCGGTGGGAATCGTGTCGCCCGGCGGCAAAAATGCGTTAGGCCTGCACACCGGCGTGGAGTCGCGGACCGCCGCCACCGGCGCCGCGCCTTCCGCGCCCACGGTAGGCTGCGGCCGCCGGCACGGATGCAGCGCGATCGATTTGTCCCCGAAGAACCCTTCGTTCTGCACCGTCGCCGAAGTGCCTTCCGGGATCTTCCATTGTTTGTCGATGGACATGGTCACGTCGAGATAGCCGGCTGGATTCAGCTTGACCTGATCCACAGAGCCGACTTGCACGCCCGCCAACTCGACCGGCTGCCCCGTCTTGAGATTGTTGCCCCAGTCGAACTGGGCATACATCGGATACGACTTGCTGAATCCGCGGCGCGCCAGCCAGAGCGTGCCGACGACGCCGACCACGATGGCCACCGTCACGAACACACCAACGATCACTTCGTCACGTCGCTTCATGGCGCGAGGGCAGGGGCGAGGTAGAGGGCGGTGAGCGCGTCCAACAAGAGGATGACCACCGAGGAAATGACCACGGCGCGCGCCGTCGACCGGCCCACGCCTTCGGCGCCGGTCTCCGTCACGTAGCCTTCGTACGAGCAGATGAGCGCAATGGACGTACCGAACAGCGTCGCCTTGATGAGCGCGTAGTAGACCTGAAACGGAATGAAGGTGAGCCGCAGCCCCGACGTGTAGTCCGTTAGGCGTACCTTGGTCGCCGCGATCACCGTCAGGCCCCCGAACACGATGCCGATCGCGATCGCCAGAATCGTCAACAGCGGCACCATCGTCAGGCTGGCCACGGTCCGGGGCATCACGAGGTACGCGATGGGATCGTAGGCCAGCGTCTCGAGCGCGTCGATCTGCTCGGTGACGCGCATGGTCCCGATCTCCGCCGTCATCCGCGCGCCGACACGCCCGGCCAGCACCAGCGCCGTGAGCAGCGGGCCGAGCTCGAGCACCACGCTCTGCCTAACGATCCATCCCACCGCCGACAGTTGCACCCCCGGGAAGAGCTGGTACACCGTCTGATACGCCGTCACGGCGCCGATGAACGCGGCCACGATGCCCGCCAGCGGCAGCGAGTCCACGCCGATGTTCTTCATCTGCTTGATCGTGAGCGGCAGCCAGGTCCGGGGCTCGCCCACCGCACGCATGATCTCGCGCAGAAAGTGAACCCGCCAGCCCACCTCGAGAAAAATCCCGATCGTGATCTGCGCGACGCGCCGGAAGAACTTGATCGCCGCCCGCTGCGGCACCGGCAACGAGGCGGTCGGCCGGCGGTCGCCGCCGCCGTGTCTCGGGTAGACGCTCGCGCTCACGCGCCGGCCCGACGGATCACGTGCGCACCCGCGCCAGCAGCACGAGGCCGATGGCAGCGAACAGAATGTTAGGCAGCCACGCCGCCAGCTCCGGCGGCACCACCCCGCCTTGCCCAACGGCCTTCGTGAGCTGGATCAGCATGAGGAAGATCATCGTCGTCGCGAGGCTGATGCCGATCCCGAACGCCGCGCCGCCCCGCTGCGCGCTCGTCGCCAACGGCGCGCCGAAAATCGCGATGATGATGCACGTCACAGGAATCGCGATCTTGAGCGCCAACTCCACTTTGAGCTCGTTCGTGTCCGCACCCGAC